>JAUWHC010000141.1 GCA_030606095.1 Promethearchaeota archaeon
GTTGCTAAAAGTTCTCGATATCTTCTGTAAATCTTGTAATTCATCGGTGTTTGTTCTAATTAAGATTCTTCCAGAATTTGGTCTTAAAATTTTCGCAATCATTTTAATTGTCGTAGTTTTTCCAGCCCCATTTGGCCCCACCAATCCAATAGTTTCACCTCTACAAACTTCAAGGTTTAAATTGTTAACAGCGGTAAAGTTACCAAATTTTTTAGTTAAGTTTTCAAGTTTTATTATGGTTTCAGTCATAATTTATGTGCTTTTTCTAATTTTTTGTTCAAATTTGTGTGAGATGCAAAGAATATCTCACTTATGGATATATATCATTAATCGATATAAAAACTTATTATTTCTAAAATATTAGAACTTTTAAATTCCATTTTTTTAGGTTATTATTATCTAAATTCTTTAGCTTAAATTTGAATATATTCACTGATTTCAAAAATCTCACAAGAAACTCTAAATACCTTCTCTCAAAATATAAAAATTAGAGAAAAATGGAACGCATATAGGTTTTAAAATAGAAATCTTTTATTCATTCCTAATTAAAGAATCTAAAATACTTAACATCAGAAGGATTAACAATTGAAAAAATGAATATTTACAGAATTAGTTAGGATAGATTATTCGTGAAATGTTTGCGTATTCTAAATATATTATTCTCGTATTATACGGATATATTATTCTGTTTTCGTGCTTAGATATTAAAAACAACATAATTAACAGTTTATAAGGTGGTTTTAATAAAGCTAATAACATGCCATATTCCAGAAGCCTATCTAAAAGGAATTGAAGAATTAGTTAACATGAACATGTATCCTAACCGTTCAGAAGTTATACGTGTTGCAATTAGGGATTTACTCAAAATTGAACTCAGTACCCTTCTGAGGAAAGAATAAATTTTTTTTCCTTTTCTTTATTATTTTTATTATTATTCGAATATAGCCCATTGAAATCCGATTTTTACTGAACAGTTTTTTGTGCTTATTGTTTTTAGAAATTTAATCTTATTTTCTATTCAAAATTTTTATTCATTGAATAATTCATATTTTTGATGAGCTATACGCATAATGATTTCAAATACATTGATTCACACTGCCACTTTTTCCCCCCACAAATATTTGAAGCAATTTGGAATTACTTTGAACAACGAGATAATGAAAATAAAGTAAAAGGATGGTCAATTAATTACAAGCTACCAACGGAAGATTTAGTAAAAATTCTTGAAAGTAAAAACATAAAATATTTTACTACATATAATTATGCTCATAAGGCAGGTGTAGCAGAATACATTAACGATTGGACTTATGAGTTTAATCAAAAGTATAAAAATTCAATTCCATTTGCTTGTGTTTGGCCAGAAGATAATAATCTCGTTGAATATATTAAAAAAGCTTTCGATGAATACGATTTTTACGGTATAAAAATTCAACCATTAGTCCAGAACTTCTACTTAAACGATAATCGTTTGTATGAGACATATGATGTAATTATCGATAGAGGTAAATGGATGACTGTCCACATAGGAACAGCGCCTTATCGAAACCAGTATGTAGGATACAAAAATTTTATGAATTTTTTTGAAAAATATCCAGAAATGAATATAATCGTAGCTCATATGGGAGCTTTTGAATACGATAAATTTTTAAAACTATTAGATAAACACGAGAACCTCTATTTGGATACCACCATGATTTATATACCTAATAATATCTTTCCTGAAAGAGAAACAAAGCGTCCCAAACCAGATGTACTATTATCTTATCAAGATCGAATACTTTTTGGCTCCGATTTCCCTAATATCCCCTACGACTACGAAAATTCTACAAAAGGATTGTTAGAAATGGAATTACCTAGAACTTTTTACGAAAATATTTTTTTTAATAATGCTAAACGAATTTTTAAAATTTCATGAATTTTTCTATTTTAAATAATATGAAATCGTTTTTTAATTATAGATAAAAACATTAAACAAGATTAAATCGTGAGAAATTTAAGCTTAGAGGACAAATTATTTTTTTTTGAAAGAAGTTTTTTTACTTTAGATGGACTTTGGATGATTGAAACGGAAGATGAAACGAATTGGAAGATCGCATTAAAGATTGATTTAGCTGTATGGAAGAGATTGCTAAAAATCATTTTTCGAAGGGTAAAAAAATATTTAAAGATCGATACAAATAATCTTAACGACTTAATTGAAATTCTTACATTTCGATGGTCTATAGAAGGTTGGGATTATGAACTGAAACAAAATGAATGTGAAAAAGCAGAAATAATAATAAAAAAATGCCCTTATAAAGCGGCTATGGATCGAAATCCAGAACGTCAAGATAAAATTTCTTTAATCTGTAAAGATATGTGTATTCCTTTCTATAAATCAATTATTAGAGATTTCAATACGAAAATAAATGTAAAAAGGACGATGTATATGGGATTAAGCGATAAATATTGTGATTTCAACTTTTATTTGAATAAATCTCTTATAAGTGAACAAGAAAAAGAAGAATCTACTAAACCATTGAGGAGAATTAGTAAAGAAGATAAATTGTTTTATTTTGAAAGCAACTTTAGAACGCTCGACGGGTTGTGGGTAATTGAAACCGAAAACGAGATAGACTGGGAAACCGCTCTAAAACTTGATATAATAGTATGGCAGAGATTATATAAAATCATATTTCGTAGAGTAAAAAAATATTTAAAACTCGAGGGAAATTCTCTAAATGACTTAATAGAAATTCTTTCTTTTATATGGAATTGTGAAGGTAATATCCACGAGATCTTTCAAGAAGGCGAGAAGAAGGCAGTAATAAACATCACCAAATGTCCTTATATCGAAGCTATGGAAAGAAATCCCGATAGACACCACAGAATAGAGTCAATTTGTAAAGAAATGTGCGTCCCATATTTAGAACCAGTAATAAAGGAATTCAACCCTAAAATTAAATACACAAGAGAGAAGTTTATCGGCACAGGGGATTCTGTGTGCGATTTCATCCTAAAATTGGAGGATTGAAAATAGTATTGTGTTAATTATATATTAATCATAAACCTTTTTGTAGAAACCAACTTGATTTTTAATGGTTGAAATTATCAACTCTCTTTCTTCATCTGTTATATCGTATAATTTAAATATTGTATCATCAATCTCTCTTGATAATTGAATGACTTTATCATTTAATTCACCGTTGCTATCGATAAGAGAATGGATTATTGTTTGTACTTTTTCGCTCATAACTTTTTTGTGATTGGGTTTAGCGTTTTTAATCGGTAAGTGTCTAATCATATATTGATTCAAATTTATGGTCGTGTTCTTTTGGTTGTTTATCCCATAAAGACAATAGAATTGTATTAAAGAAGAATTTAAAATTGCACATAAGAATTTCAATTCGATGTGGTCATCACTTATTATCGAATAAATTGAAGAGGTAAAACAAACATTTTTCCTACTGAAAGTCGCTTGAGGAAAAATATTATTGTGCTTGATTAAAAGCTTTGGATCAGTATAAAATTCGAAATTTTTCCCTTTTAAGATTTTTGGGTTTGCCATTTCGATGTTGAACGACTTATTCCTTTTAAAATAGTAATAATCAAAATCTTCCTTCGCTTTAATAAAAAAACATGAGTTGTTAGTATTCTCTTCTATCAAACTCAATATTTGCCTTAAACCTTTATCTTCTTCGCCTCGAATCATATTTGGGATGTGTTTAATACTAAGATAATTTAAATTCCCTGCAATTTCTATTTTATTGATAAGGTCTATAATTTTTCTATTAGTTTTAATTCTAATTCGATTTAGAGGAGTGGTTTTAGAATCGCAATAAGGGCAAGTCTTATCCCATGTATAGGCGTAAATCTTTTTCTTGTGGGAACTGAGGGGGCACGTTGAATTAAAGCATATTCTTAAGGAATCAACATTTTGTTTTTGATATTTAGTAATTTTACTGTTTGGGTATTGATATATGTTTAAGTATTTGACCGAGTTTAATTTTTTTTCGTAAAAAACAATTTGAACTTCGTTTGTTGCTTTTTTAAAAAGATTAGGACCAACATCGTAGATTCGGAGAAGATTCGCGATAGATAATAGATTTTCTCTAAAAATTACATAGCCTTGCCTTAAAAGAAAACTTTTTGGTACTAAATATCCTATTATTCCATCCGCCCACGCAAGAGACTTTAATAAAAATGCGCAGTAAATGTCGTTGTAAAAAATATTCTCTAACTTTAATTTTTTTTTTTGATTTAGGTCCAAAATATTCCCATAAGGAGGGTTTCCAATAATAAGATCAAACTTAAACTTACTAGATTTTTTTAAACTATCTTCCAATAAAATATTCGACTTTAAAGTTGATAAGAGTCTAGAATTATATGGATTTGATTCATTATAACACCACTTAAATAATTTTAAAATACATAGTTTCCTAGCAGATTCATTTATTTCGGAACCATAAAGATTTTCTAAAATTTCCAACTTGATTTTGTTTATGTCAAATTCAGAATTAAGTTTTTTAATTATTTTACAGATTTGATTAGCAGAACTTAAGAGAAAAACACCAGAACCGCATGCAGGATCAAATATTGAAGTATTCAATAGTTTTTGTTCGCAATCTTTCCTTACGCTATCCTCTAACTTAAAAATGTCGTTCAAGTTGTTAAATTGAGTATCCTTCAGATTTTTATTTAAAATAAGACTTAACCCTTGAGAAATCATAAAATCGGAAATGACTTTTTGAGTATAATAAGCACCCTCTTTTTTCCTACTCCGATGCTCTTCTAAAAATCCTGCTTCAATATTACTTAACGTTTTGAAGCTATCTGAAGTTTCTTTATGATTTTGAGTTTCTATAGAATTGAGGATTGATTCATATATTTCCTCAACTTTTTCGAGTTTTTCTTTCTTTCTCATGGATTAAAACTTTTAACTATAGAAATTTTACGATATTAATATCTTACTCCTTATAATGTTAATTCTTTATCTTTTTATAGTTACATTTATTTATTATAATTAGAAGTATGACGAATCACGAAGATGAAGAAGATTACCATGGAGTCGCTCCAATCAAACCTATAATAAAAAAATTGAAAAAAGAGTACGATAAGGACCCTAACGATTGGAGCGTTATAGGATCAAGAGACGACCAGGGAAATACAGATACTTTTATAACAAAAAAACCCAATGCATATTGGTTAAAATCTAAAATGCTCAGTCCTTATTCCTCGTTAACTATGGGTACCGTTGTTCGAAATATTGACAGAGATATCGAGGAAGAAGTGAGAAAAGGAAAACCCTTATCACCTGATGAAATGTTGCGTCTTTTTGGGATGGTCGTTCCAATAAAAAAAGATCAAAATATCGTTGCAGCAGGGATCGAAAAATACTCACAACCACATGGAAATTACTTAAAAGAAATTATTGGAGAACGAGAGTCGAATTTAGAATATCAAATGGTAAAAAGAATTGACGAGGAATTCACAAAGAAACATCCTCTAAGAAAGAATTTGTACATCTAAAGAAATGAACTTTTTTTGAAATACTCAGGAAGCATAATATAAGAAATTCAGAAATACTTAAATTTTACTTGTTAAAGAGCTAAGTTCATCTTTGCTTTTTATGATTGGAAATTTTGAGGAATATTTTGATGAGTTATTGATTAATTCAGCAATAATGGCGTTAATTTTTTCGGGACCAGGTTTTCCTTCGAGTGTTTTAGCAAATTCCTTTATCATGGGTACTTTTAAGTCGTCAACATAAAAGGATACTCCTTTTTCAACTTCTTCAAGCAAAAATTGAAAAGATAAATCGGCAGCTCTCTCTGTAATAAAGAGAGGGTTATCAGGTTCTTCAAAAGTGTAGGAGATCTCTTTCCAGCGAGCTCCACTTGCATCTACAGGTACCATACCAAAAATATAATCGCTGGTATAAATCCAGAACGGAATACCATTATCAAACGAAGAATTAACAATTGTTACGAAGTCACTCATACTAAATCAGTTTTCTTAAATTCTTTTAATTTTATTATATTTAAGTTGATAATTAAGATTTTTCTTTTAATTTAATGATCTAATAAATATTATTTGAATCTTTTCTTTTGAATAGCTTTTTAAATGAATTTTAAATAAAAAGAAGATTATTATACATTATGCGCAAACTCGACTATAAAAAGCTAGCTGTTAACATTCAAAATTGGATTAAGAACTATGTTGTGTCTGCTAATGCCGAGGGTATTGTAATAGGGCTCAGTGGTGGAATTGACAGTGCAGTTACAGCCGCATTGTGCTCAAATGCGCTTGGCAAAGAAAATATTTTTGGGTTAGGTTTACCTTGTGAATCTGTATCTCAAGATCTTGAAGATGCAAAATTAATAGCTAAAGTTTTAGGTATCGACTTTAAAATAATAGACTTAACTCCAGTATATACTAAATTTTTAGAAGTTATGCAACCAATAGTTAAAACAAATAAAATGGCATCTGCTAACTTAAAACCCCGATTAAGAATGATAACACTGTATTTCCATGGTCAATCAAAGGGAAACTATTTGATTGCGGGTACAGGCAATCGTGCTGAATTAGCCATCGGATATTTTACTAAATATGGAGATGGTGGTGTAGATTTTGAACCTCTTGGTATGTTATATAAAAAAGAAGTAAGAGAAATTGCTAGAATTTTAAAAATTCCTGAAAAAATAATCTTGAAACCCCCCTCCCCAGGGTTGTGGGTTGGACAGACGGATGAAGGAGAGATTGGTTTATTATACGATACCATAGACGAAATTCTTTACAGATTTGATTACAACTTAGGTTTT
>JAUWHC010000351.1 GCA_030606095.1 Promethearchaeota archaeon
AAGATTTTGGAATAAAATATATGTTAATATTCTAAAGTCATTGATTTTAAGGCACTTATTCAATACTTATGGATTTTTATCTATTTAAGGACTAAAAATTGTTTTCAATGAACATTATTCTTTCAAAAATCAAATTTAAAACAAAAAATAAATAATAACTTTTAGAAATTCAATAAAAAAAAAGTAGAATAAGTTTCTTATTTCTTCTTGCGTTTAGGTTCATTTTTTTTAAGGTTATTTTGAACTTTATCTCTTTTAGCAAAAACCCAAGAAGGAACTATTTCCTTTAATTAAAAAAACTAAAATAAAATTAATCACTTAATTTCTGTGTAAATATCATAGATGAAATTGACTTAATTATTGTTAAAAAACTGATGGAAAACTCTCGATTGACATATAGAGAATTAGCTGGAATAACCAATATCTCTGTGAGCGCTATATATAAACATATAAAAAATCTTTTACAATCTAAAAGTGAGCAAAAACGATGCTATTATACAATAAAATAAAAAATAAAAATAAAGTAGAATAAGTTTCTTATTTCTTCTTTCTGCCTTTAGGCTCAATTTTCTTGATTATGATTGCCTCGGCGTGCACTTTACAGTTCTTTAAGATGATCGAGAATCCGCCTGCGCCACCTACTCCAGGAATAGTCATTCCAACAGTTCCCATGGGGACCATCGCGCCTTCTTCTTCCCATTCTTCTTCTTCCTCTTCCGCTAACGCCTCTGCCCATGTTGCGACTATAGGATGGTTAACATCCTGTAACCATTGCTTTAACGCGTTAATATCAGTAACATCTTCTTCAGTTGCGATTTTAGGCAAAAGATCTTTCGGAAGGAACTCGCCGATGCGGTCTTTTACTCCCTTGTTCATCCATACGACGGTTTCAATTCCTTCATTTAATCCTTGTATTTTTCCATCATACTGCTGATATTTTGGTGATACGATGTACTGGATGCTGATACCGTTAAAACCAGGCATCTGCTTACCTCCTCCAGTTTGATTTGCCATCGCGCTGAACGGAAGCCCGTTAATTGCTACGTCTCCGTAGTTTCGATCTACAATTCCGTGTCCGTTTACTTCAGGGATGTAAAAATCGATAGCTTCGAAACAACCGCACGATGTATGTGGGAATTCCATGCCCGAAAACAGATAAATTCTGTCAATTTCTCCTAACGAACGTTTTTTGATCATCTCGTTAACGCCTGTATATTCGCCAGCAAGTTCATTCAAGCATTCGCCTGGAGGGATTTCAAATAAAGGTCCCTTAGGATCGACTTTCGCGGCAGCTCTTGCATCGAACCAATTAATTGAACCGCACAAACTTGTTCGGTCAGGTGTAATGCAACACGCGTGAGTTGGGGCGAAGGATTGGCATAATACGCATCCATAGAACATGTCCACGTCTTCATCGTGAATTGTTCGTGCTCTTTCGTCTCTTTTTTCGTAAACCTCCACTGCTATAGCGTAAGGTTTTTCAATTTCCTTTTCATTTGTATAAAAAGTTACTTGAGCTTGTTCAATGATTGGTAATTCTGCCTTGTAAAGTCTAATAAGAACTGCTCCTAGTAGTTGAAACGAATTGAAGCCCTTTTCCACAGCTGTCTTAGAGATTCTTAGCCAGTTTGTATATCTCTGGTTAAGGTGCATAATTCCATTGACGAAATTGCAGAATTCATGAACCCGCCTTTCGAAAACGGCTTCTAAATCCACTTCTAATTCCGGTCCGGCGACCTCTACTAATATTCCGATTGGATGGGTTGATCCCTCTTCCATGTCTTTTAAATCGATTCCGTGGATTGTTACTTGCTCATCTTTAATCTCTTTTTTAGAAATTACTCTGCAAAGTTCAAAATGTTTTTCCATTTTGGGCCCGCCTAATTCTACATACATTTGTTTTGCCCTAATACGTTCACCTTCGTATACAGGTCCAATTGGAACAGGAATATCTTCAAAACTCATATTGTAATTCTCCTCTTAGTATTTTTTCTTTTTTAATTTTTATAAATTTTCAATTAATTTTTCTAAAAAATCTTTCCAATCGTTGTCGCTAAAATTCGGAAGACTAAATCGAGCGTTAGGATGTGAATATTTATCTAGTTCAATGGTTCGCAAGTGATTTTGAAAGTTCTTCAGTCGACTTAAAGTTTGACTTACATAGTAAACAATGTGTCCACCAAAAATAGCCATTCTATATTGTCCTTTGCCATCTAAGCCTTTCCAATCTTTATCTACTAGTCTCCCGGTGATATTAATCAACGACATATCCCATAATTTATCGTCTGGAATTTTACCTTTTACGTACTTATATGCATGACCCGTAGTAAGGACGTGACAATCTAATTTCTTTGCTATTTCAATAAAATAGTCAGCAACTTTTTTTCCATCGAGTTCCCAAGTTAATGACTCTGAGCCTATGACAAAAAGCTTCTTTTTATCGTCTTTCAAGAAGTTTGCCATGACTTTTGGATCAAAAACGGTCGTACCCATCTCGGGTCCGGGGATATTTGCTTTTTGATATGGTCTTGTCATATTTACATCAATTTCTTCTATTAAAGATTTTAGCTGTAAGTTTATAATAATTACTATATTTTTATTTATTAAGCGTATTTTAAAAAAGTTGGTTTTATTTAAATTGACCAAACTTATACGTATAAACATTATAATTAAAGTGAAATATTAGATATGTGCGAGTTTAAGATAGTAAAGAAAAACGATGGCTCCCAAATATTAGAAGATATTGTAATTTTATCATATACCGAAGATAGTGAATTATTATTCAAGGATGTGATCGGAATGGGGGAAATATTAGAATCAGCCCTCATTTTAGACGTTAACACGTTAAATCAAACTTGTATTGTACTGGAACATCCTCTTATTAGGGGTTTTATTGACATAATTCAAAAAGTTAATAATAAAACAATTTCCAAATCCGAAATTGAAAGTTTTGAAAAGCAATTAGACGCTCTCAAAAAGAACCTTTAATCATTTAGGTTGTTATAAATAGTACTGACATTCCCACACGCGTTAATCTTTTAATTAGTGCCTCTTCTAATATTAGTATGGAAGCAAGATTTTATGAAGAACTAGATGATTTTTACGATATCGCATATCCCTTTTTATTAGTGCGAGAGGCTGAAAACAACCTCCTTTTATCTATTCTTAACTCTCTTAAAGAAAATATTCAAGATAATGAAAAAGAGATGCCACTTTTATTTTCATTAACGGACTACGATGGTGTAAAACTAATTGCTTTAAGAACCCCTCCACACGACATAATTATATCCTATATTGACGATTTAACCTTTATTGAAGTATTAGTGGAAGAGCTTTTAAAACGGAACGAGAATCCTCCTGGCGTACTGAGTTTTAAAGAGGCGGCAGACAAATTTACCGAGTTATGGTGTGAAAAAAATTCGTTAAAACCTGATTTATTTAGGAAAGAAAGGATTTATAAATTAGAAGAAGTCTCAAAAGATACA
>JAUWHC010000303.1 GCA_030606095.1 Promethearchaeota archaeon
GCATTTTGAATATCCGCTTCCTTCAATTGAAAATCGGGATACTTTTCTTTTGGGAACATTGATTTGATGTATGTTAATAAGGGTGAAACTTCGTAGATTTCCACCGGATTAACATATTCATAACATTTAATATTTGAAAAATAGGGTTCTAAGATTTTTCGCCCTTTTTCTAAATAGAACTCATTAAAATTTCTTTGTCGATCTCGTCTATGAAGATTAAATCTTGAAAGAAAAGAATTTAATTCTGCCATGTGTTGAACACTGACGGTTGTGGAGATAAAATAACCATTCCGTTTTAATGTTCGGCTAATTTCGGCTAATGCCTTCGATAAATTTGGAATGTGATAAAGCATATGGCATGCAACAACCAGATCAAATGTGTGTTCCGGATATGGAATTTTTTCAGCATTAATATTTTCGAATTTTATGTTTAGGTCGATTCCCTTTAAGTTCATCCTAGCATTATCGAGCATTCTTTCGGAAAAATCAGATAAAATGATTTTACATGTGTTAGGCACCTGAGTATAGTTATCGGCCCATAATCTTCCCGTTCCGCAACCGAGTTCAAGAATTTGTTCATGCTCTTTAAGTTTTAGATGGGAAAATATCCATTTAGTGAATGATTGTGGGTTTAATCCGAATTTCCATAAATTTATTCTGTCATTTAGAAGGTTTGGGGTATTATATTGAATTTTTGCGTGATTTCTTATATATCGATTACCCATCTTTCATCCAACTCGAGAGATAATTAACATAGATAGCTAATTATATTATTCAATTGGAGCAGATTTTTTGAATGTATTCACTGTTCCTTTTGAGCATTTATACCATCTATTATATTTTAATAGATAATAGTGAGTAATAATCTTTCCCTTTGAGAATTAATCCCTTGATAAGTGGGATTTAAAAGAATTAAAACAAAAATACAATTAACCGAAATGTATTTTTTAAATCTTAACTTATTTAATATATATCTCTAATAAAGTTATTTTTGATTAGATATGGCTGATAAAGTTAGTAACGAGCAAAGGCTAAATGGAAAAGAAAGACAGATACTCTTCCAATCTATGGATGTGATACTGGGAAACCTTAAATCCAACATGGAACATTTGAGTAAAGCCAAATACTTCTTCCACACTCAAAAATTTATAGATTTAGTATATAATGGATTAACAAAAAAGCGAAAATTTTTCTTATTAGCAAGCGGGCGTTCAGCTTTCATTTTACAATGCTTTGCCACTAGATTAGTGCATCTTGGAGCAGAAGTTTATATGGTTACCAATTTAGGTTCTATACCCGCTCTTTCGAACGATGATATTTTAATCGTTCTTTCAGGGTCAGGTACAACTGCGATTGTGGTAAGTTTACTTAAAAATTACGTAAATACAGTTAAACCTTATGGGATTATTAGTATTACTTCTCATCCTGAAACAATAATAGGGAGAATTGGGGATATCACTATAAAATTAAAAGGAAGGACTAAAAGAGATAAGGTCGATCTTCACGACGACACCGCTATTCTAACTCCCGAAGGTACAATGTTCGAGATTGCCGCATTTGTATACTTAGATGCAATTATTGCTGAATTAGCGATCAAAATGGGTAGAACCAACGAAGATATGTTAAAAAAACACTCTAAATCTATCTAATCTGTATTGTTCCATACTAAGTTTTTGTTTTAATTTAAAACTATAAAAATTATTGTTACTTACAATTCTTGTGCCCATTATAGTGTATCTATGAGAGTAGTTGTACAACTAAATTTCAATGAATAGATATCTCCCATGGGCACGCTTTATTTTCAGTCTGATTGTTTTTTCTATTTACTATTAAAAAGTAGGGCACCAATAGCTCCAGCAAACTCTGAATTTTCAATAAACACTGGTTTTTTCCTTTTTAATTTACATAGTAGTGATAGAATTTGTTTTACCGTTTTATTCCCCATCAAAAAGCCTCCACAGAAAACAATATTTTTCATGTTATAGTTTTCAGCCATAAGAGTAGCAATCGTTCCAATATTTTCTCCAATAATTCCAATTAGGGAATTTATTAGATCTTCCTTTTTTAATGATTTGATATCAAAATCTTTTTTAATCTTGCCTAAAGAAGCTGCTGTAAATTCTCTAAATAATTTATCAACTCGAGTATCTTCAATATCGTAAATGTCAGCTACTTTTAAATCAATGCTAAATCGATTCCCCTTACGAGCTAAATCAATTGCATCAAAATAGTTATCCATATTAAACAACAATTTAATTAATCCCATGAATAAACCTCCGCCCATTGCAGATCCTCCAATATGTTCGAAATTAGTGTTATGGAAAAGCTCGGAATCGGAGTGTACCTTAACATTATCGCTTTTAAGCACGATTGACGTTCCAGTCCCTATAGTAACTACTACTGAAGCTGGTAGAGCCCTGTTTTTATAATGTTTATAGAGAAACTCCAATCCTTCTATATTTGCTTCAAATTCGTTAATTAAATTAGTTTTAGTTTCGTTAGAATATTTCTTATATAGCGAAAAAGCCTTTCCTCCAGTGAAATTAATTAAATTAAAATTTTTTCTATTAAAATCTAAAAATTCGATTATATCGCGAAAATCTGACCCCGTTTGGCTCATAGATAGCATGATTTCATTTTCTTTACGGTACACAACCTTTGTTAAGCTCTGACCGATATCTATTCCTACAACATTAGAAGAAATATTTATTTTTGAATGTTCTAACGGAATCTTTAATTTAAATTGCTTCAAAATATTTAACCCATTTTTAATATTTTAATAAAGATTTATTTAATTATTTAATTTTAATATTATGTGATAGAGAACCCAAATATGAATAGTACTGAAGTTGCAATTATTAAAAGTAGTAGTCCAAGTGAAGCAATAACTAACGGAATTGAAAAACTTGGCGGGATTTCGGGATTCGTAGAAAAGGGAGATCAAATCTTCGTTAAAATCAATTTAAGAACGCCTGGAGGATTTCCCGTTAATAATAATTTTGATACAATTAAAACTATAATAAATTTATGCAAAGAAGCAGATGCGAAAAAGATTTTTGTTGGGAGTTATCCCTTTGATAAATTAAAAACTGATTCGGTTGCTAAAACTTTAGGGATTCAATCGTATATAGAAAAACTGGGGGCAGAATTTGTATTTTTAGACGATCAAAACAAATACCCTTTAAAATCCGTTGAGATAAATGGTAAAACTATAGAATTTCCAAAAATAATACTAGAATCTGATAGGTTAATCGTATTGAACCAAGTTAGCGTAGATCCTCTATTTAAATGCACATTATCATTACTAAACACCTATTCTTGTGTGACTAATCAATTTCAAAAAATTCAAAAAAATATAAGAAGTGGAAAAGACTATTTACATTTAGATCAATACAAACAAGATTTAATTACTAATATCCTTGATATTTTCAGCGTCAAAAAGCCAAGTCTAGTTATAAACGATCTGTTCTACTTTTTAGAAGGCGCTGGACCGTTTATCTACAAGAATTCTAATATGAAGCGCACAAATTTAATTGTGGTAGTAAATGACGCGGTAGCAGTTGATTTGATTACTTTAAGATTGTTTGAGATTGATTTATTAAAAAGTGATATCCTTATAGAAGCACGTAATAGAAGATTAGGGATAACTGATATACCTAATATTAAGCTAATAGGCGAGAATCTTGAAGATATCAGGTTAACTGTTGATTTTTGCGTGAATAAATTAGAAGATATTAATTTTAAAAATACATATGTGAAAGCGGGGCGAATTTGCTCTGGATGCTACAAAGAAGCATATCACCTATTGAATCTAATGAAAACTCACATGACAAAAGATTTAAAATATATAATAAAACAATCCTTCTTGATCGGAGAAAAGCCTCCAAAACCAGAATCTTTAGACAATATTATTTTGTTTGGAGATTGTGCTATTGAAAGCACAGAGAATCGTGAATTTAGAAAAATTATTATTACAAATAGCAAGGATTACTTGGAAACTGCTAAAAAAAAGCTAAAAAAAGATTCTAAAGCTCAAGATAAAACC
>JAUWHC010000388.1 GCA_030606095.1 Promethearchaeota archaeon
AGCATTTGTATATGCAGCCAGACAAGCTGTGCTTAACCACTACAAAAAATTGAGTGGTAAAGCTATGGAAAGCCCATAAACAAGCGATTTTATAATTTTTTGTTTCTAATTTTAAAATTGATTTATATTAAACATTTCTAGGATCGATAAGTGTTATGTGTGGTAATTTCTGGTAATCTTTATCCGTCCCTATGATAATTGAATCAAGAAACATTGAACTTGCCACATGTAAAGAATCAAAATATGATAATTGGAATTTTTCTCTTAATTTAATAGAAGTTACGATTATTTTCGAATCTAATGGGATTTCTCCGATATTATTAATATTTTGGAAAAACACAATCTCTTTAAGAATTTTATTTCCATCGATTCCTTTGCTTTTTAATATGAGTTCGTATTCTAAATATGCACTAGAAGGGATATGAACATTCTTGAGTTTATTAGAATCAATCGCTTTGAATATTTTTTCAGAAGCAGTATATAGTTTATCCTTAACCGATACTAATGCTATCATTAAATCTAATTCGATTAAGGGGATTTATTATTCACCTTATCTACTAACATTTTATCAGCTTTATGTTCTAATTCTTCATATACCAAACTATCATCGTTATGGCATCCTGTTAAAAATTTAAGAGGATCATGTATAATTATTAATTCTGATTCGTTTTTTTCAGTAAGAATCCAATATATTTTATCTCCCTTTTTAATATTGAGCTTCTTTCTAATCTCTTTAGGAATAGTTGTTAACCCTTTCGTGCTAACTGTAGATATTGCTTTAATTTTAAACACCAATGATAAACTTTAATATCTAATAAAGAGATGGATTCTTAGTAATTTAAATTTTTCTAAGATTTTTTTACAAATAAATAATTTCAGGTTCTACCTTCTCTTTAGAAATTCTAAGATAACCATATGAGCTAATTACCGTAAATTTATTATCGATAGGAGTTGTTGTTCCTGGGTTTAAAAATAAAATATCGTGGTGTATCTCATTAACTGGCCTATGAGTATGTCCAAAAATTACAATGTTATAATCAGAATTAAGCAAGTCTAATTTCTTAATTAATCGTTTAATTATTATATTTGGACCGCCCATCCCATGTAGCATTAATATTTTATGACCGAATAATTCAAATTCCCGCTTTTCAGGAAGTGTTTCTTTCAGTTTTGAATCAAAATCCATGTTACCGCGAACCGCAATTACTTTTTTTTCGCCAAAAGTTTCGATAAGAGCTTCATATACTTTATACGAAACGAAATCCCCCATATGAAATACATAATCCACATTCCTTTTCTTAAAATCATCAAAAATTACCTGTGGAATTTCATTAGTTCTTTGGGGAATGTGAGTGTCAGACAATAGACCGATCAACAATTCTTCTTTATCAGTTTCTAACATGTTTTAAACCTATTATTAAATAAAATTAAAATTGATCTTTTTCCTATTCTTCTTAAATTATTCTTCTTGAGAGTCTTGCTTTCTCATTCTAAATTTAACGACTTTAAGCGCAAAGTTAACGATTTCTTCTACGGTGTTCCATCGTTTTTCGTCAAGTTTTTCTTTTATCCAATAAAATAGATCTTGCTCAATGGGAATAGCCGTGTATATGGTTTGTGATAACTGCGCTTCTTGAGAATGAGCTTTATTCATAAGCCAAGAGATTACATTAGATATTAGTTTAAAATTGTCAGCAGCGTGAATACCGTATGAATCGTGAAAGCCAGAAAAAAGAGACAAGTTCCCTATGGCTACAATTTTTCCCATGCCATAATGTCCAATTGCGATTATTGGTAAACATTTAACAGGCTCATCAACCCATTCTTCTCCATCAAAATATTTGTGCCAAGCAGACTCTTCAGAGGATAACGCGACAGCGTTAACATCAATATCCTCATTTTCAACTGATTTATCAATCTCTAAAGTACAACCTACAGAATGAATAATTTGAGTGATATCTCGAGTTACAAAGTGTTTTTTGAATTCTTTAATTATCGGACGCGAATTATCTTTCGAGAAATCTTCGTTATCAAATAGCTGATCGTGGTTGAATTTAATTCCAAAATGTTTTGTTAACTCGGATAAATTATTTTTATTCTCGTGGTCTCCTCCTTTATCGTTTACAATTAGAAGAGACCCTCCATCTTTAACATACTTCACTAAATCCTCAATTTCTTCAGGAGTTAGATAAGATTCAGCAATTGGAACACCAATAATAAATACATTATAAGCAGATAATTTTTCGTAATTAATTCCCGCTTCTATTTTTCCCAATTTTAAATCCGAATTAAATAGAAATTCAATAAAATCGGTGAATCCAGGATCTTCTATTATTAACTTGTTCTTGTGAGAATAATCAAAACCTATATTAAATTCAGTACTCATAAATTAACACCCTTGATATTGATATCACTTAATATATGATATTATTTTATTGTATTAAAAAATTGTTTCTATTATGCTAAAGAAGAAAAATGAAATTTAAGAAATTTAAAATAATTTAAATCAAAAGATTTTATGTTTTTAGAAATATTTTCAAATCTAAACCTGGTAACTTTCCTTAATTAGACGTTTTTTGTATTCCTGTAAATATATATGATTTAAGGTTCAAATCAATTTCTCTCGATGATGTTTTTCAATTTTACATTTTTTTTAGTCTTTCGAATTCTCTTCTTTCTTCTGTACTCAACAATTCTAAGTACCTTTCCTTAATTGGACGTTTTTGGAATTCTCTCAAATTTTCCCAAACTTCTCGCTTCATTTGTATATTCTTATTTTTCATTTATTATTTGGCTCTTTTTTTTTCTATAAAGAAAAATTATATAAAATTATATAAAATACTTTTGTAGACCAATTTTTCTATAAGAATATGAATTTTATATATTTAAAAAATTTTATGATTCAAGGTTTAAAGATAAGACGAGATAGATTTCAGATTGGGTTCGGAAGGAAAAAAAATAATAACTTACCATCTCAATGCATAATGATTCAGTATGAATAAAATTACACTCCTTGAATTTAATATCAAACTAATATGTGATATTATTTTATTAGATTAAAAATTAATTTCTATTATGATAAAAAAGAATTATAAAGAAGTAGAAAACAAAGAAGCGACATTAACCGATGGCACTCCAGTTAAAAACGTTTACGTTAGGTGGGTAATTAAC
>JAUWHC010000191.1 GCA_030606095.1 Promethearchaeota archaeon
GCGATGACGATTATCCTGTATTCCAATGGTGGTGGAGTCCATCTTCATGGCATGGTTATGTTAATCATGGCTGGTACTGGTCCGGTTATCGCTATGATATGGGAGACTGTCGCTACACTATTTGGTTTAGAATTGATTCAGTTTATTAAAACTATGTAAATAATAAGAATTTGTCTTAATTAGAGTTTAGTACACCAATTTTAGTAGAATACTGGTTCAAGATGGCAGATTAACAGCAATGGACCGAGTTTGATGTTTTTAAAATCTGGTGTTCTTTAACTTTCTTTTTTTTTTTTCTATACAATACAAGTAATTAATGAGGGAACGAAATATAAAGATAAGATTATTGATAAAATAGAAATAATTGAATCTACTTATAAACTTGAAGCCCTTGCTCTTCTAATTTTGTAACGCTTTCTGGTAATTTCATCCAGTAATTAGCTCTCACATTTAAAATTTCGAGAGAGTTCAAATCTCCTATAGATTCAGGAATTTTAGTTAATTTATTATTACTAAGATTTAATTCTTTTAGCATTATCAATTTTCCAATTGACTTAGGAAGCTCCATCAAGGCATTAGAGCTCAAATTAAGATGCTGTAAATTTGAAAGCAACCCGATTGAAGCTGGTAATTTTTTAAGTTTATTTATACGCAAATTCACGTATTCTAAGTTAGATAAAAGCCCGATTTCTTTCATTAACGTCGTAATGTTGTTTCTCCTAAGAGCGAGGTGCTTCAGAGCTTTAAGCCTAAGAATTTCGCTAGGAAAGAAATTTAATTCGCATTTGTAAAGACTTAATCCTGTGATTTCTTCATCTTCCTTGATATAACACGTTGAATTAATATCGAATTTTTCTTTTAGAGGTATTTTTTTATTTATTTGCTTTTCTAACGAATGGATAATGTTTTTCTCGATATAATCAACACTAGATATTTCAGAATCACCTATCATTTTAAAAAGCTCTTCTATTATAGGTAAAGGATCACCACATTTTGGACAATATTTAATTTTAGGTGAACACAGAAAAGTACAGTGAGGGCACGGTATTCTGATAATTGATTGTTTAAAATATTTTTTACGAGTTTTTGAATTATCAGCTTCGCTTAGTTTAACGAAAAGATTTAACCAATAATATTGAGTTTTAGTTAGATGAGCTTCTATTTTGTATCGTTTTAGAAAGGGTTTGAAAAATTCGTGCTTTTTAGCAAATGTTTCCAACCATTTTTGCTCCTTGTCAGTTAATTCTTTCATCTATTGATAATTAAGAGAAGATTATATTAAAGAACATATATTGGAATTTTATTATTTTTTAAATCCTTCAGCATCTAGTCGCTCATTACATAATGTATCGCACTTTTGAACGTAGGGATTGTTCCTTCCAATGAAAAAAAAAATCCATCTATTCATTAAGCTCACAGGATTGATAGAGTTCGCTACTATTTTGGATGAAATCAAAATAAAAAAGAAGAAAATTATAGTTATTAAAGATGTACTTGGTTAATTAGAAGATAGCATTTTATTTTCTCTTGAAGATTGATAAGCAAGCTCTATAATCTCATGCGCTTTATAGCCAATTTCTAAGCCAGGGTATGGTTTTTCTTCTTTAATTATCGATTCCAAGAAATGTAGATTTTCGAAAAAATAAGGTCCTGTACTTGGAGTAATTTGGGGTAAATCTTTTTCTTGTAGGTACTCGTTCATAATCTCATTAAGCTTTAACCTTGTTTTCTTCCTTCCAATCAAATATTCGAACTTTTTAAAGGAAAATCCAGTATAGCCGTCTAAAACAATGTATCCATTTTCGAAGAAAATTTCAATCCGTCTCTCATCCATTCTTACTTTATTCCAGATACTTGTCAAATCGCCTACGAACCCGTCTTCATATTCAAGTTTTATTGTAGCTACATCTTCAAGTCTTTTTTGGGTTAAGGGAGAAACATATCGAATCTTCGCAAATAATTTCGACAGTTTGGAATCGTTGCCAAAGAAATATTCGAGCGTGTCGACATCGTGAATGCTATGTTCAAATAAACACCCCGCATGAGCTAAGGACGGATCTTTTCTCCATTCAGACGGATGAATGCGAGATCCTATTGGCCATTCTTGGGCGTCTCTAAATATAAATGATAGTTTCATACCAAAAGTTTCTTTATTTTCTAATAAAATTTGTTTTAATTTCCAAAGAATGGGGCAGTGTCGTAGTACTAGACCCACCTGAGTTAAAGTACCCTGCTTTTTTTCTACTGAAATCATTTCTTTGATATCCTCTAAAGAAAATGCAAGGGGTTTTTCGCAAAAAATAGATTTGCCCTCTTCAGCAATTCGTATATAATAATCTTTATGAAATTTCGTGGGTGTTGTTATATAAATTACATTAATTTTCTTATCTTTGATGATCTCATCTGGATTAGTAGTAAAATATTCTACATTATAAGGGTTATTTTTTTTCAAATTGTTTAATTTATTTTCATCAATATCTGCTACTCCTTGTATTTTTATATTAACTCCGTGTTTAGAAAGCAGATTATCTTCTTGTATTTTTTTCAAGGAAAGTAAATGCACTAATCCAATCAAACCAGTTCCAATCATTCCTATATTTAAATTCAACTAAAACACTCTGTTTTTTTAATTCTGTTTAATGAATAAAATATTTCATTTTTTAAATCTTTCAACATCTAATCGCTCATTATATAATGTAACACATTATTGTTTATATGGATTATTTCGTACCATATGAAAAAATTCTATAAAGTGGGTTTAAAAAACAGACTTTACTATATTTATTCGATAAATCTTATCTTGCATCTACATTATAAATAATTGGAATAAGAAAAACATTTATAAAGTTAAATAGCATCAATATCTTCAACGAAAAAGGAAAATTTTTTTAGGAGAATTAAACTTATGAAAATTATTACAGTTGATATACCTGAGGAATATCTAAGGTTATTAGAAGAAAGAGATGGACGCATTCGTTTTAGTTGGTCTCAAGAATTACAGGAAGCAATTAGAACGCAACTTATAAATGAACTTAGATTAGGAGAAAAGAGAGAAAAAGATACTGAGGAAAAGAAGATCACCAAGTTTTTTGATTATTGTATTAATTGTGAAAGTAAACTGCATAATATAGCAAGGAGAAATCATTTTTTTTATAAAAATATTGAAGTGTTTGAATTGAAGTTTTGTTGTTCCTGCTATAAACAATTCAAGGACAAATCGTTTGATGAGTTTCCAGTGAGTTTAATTGATAAAATTAGGAAAAAGATAAAAGCCTATAAAAATATAGGTAGCACTGAATTTAGTCTAAAAGGGAAATCGTAATTTCTATAGATAATAGCCGCTTGATGATCTTTGTTATTTAGACAAATCATCCATGAGAAGGTACGCATACAAAGGAGTTAAAGTATCCATTAAATTATAAATACCAATTGGGTCAATTTTTTTCCCAATACCATTCTTGCCCTTTCCTTTAAAAGACTTGTAATAATCTTCATATTTTCCTTTTTCGGAATGAATTCGCTGAAAGTTCACTTTGCGGTTTAAATGGCTCTCTAATTTTGCAAGGCTTTTAAAAGGTCCCATCATGTCAACAATTTCCTCCGGAAATTTGTAATCCAGCTCGAAATTGTTAATTATCGTTTCTAAAATCTTAATATCAAAATGTTTATTAAAGACAATAATCATATCAGCGTCGTTAATGTATTTTTGGGCTAACCTTATTAGATGAAAAGCTGTTTCTTTTTTTCTTAGCATGTTAAACGATTGATAAACAAGAAGTTCGGCATCGGCAGGGGCACGATCGCGTAAATCAAGAATAGATACACCTAAAATGTTAACAAAACCTTCATAAGCTTTTGGAATCCATGTAGTCGTCTCTATATCAAGTGAAACGATCTTTTTATTAAAGTAAGGTTTATGCTCCAGGGAGTTACAATTGATTAGGTAATCAAGAATGGCCTTGCCCGTGCCATAAATATCGTCCAAAAGCGTCTCATCCCAGACGTTCTCTTCCGTGTAATCAAGAGATGTAGATGTAGCTGACTTTTCCAAGCTTAGAACATCCTTTTTTTCACACACCCGTATTAATCTTTCTATAAAATTATCAGGAAAATCCATTTTTCTTTCATCTTTAGATAATTACGATGTGATTATTTTAAATAATATATAATGAAGTATTATTATTTTTAATCTTAATGCCTTCATTCTTGACCTAATAAGACGCGAAAGAAAGCAATCTGAGATTAAAGAACTACACGAATTTTCTGCACAATCTATAGATAAGTTCCGTCCTATGCTAAAAAAAAATCTGAAAAATTCACTTAGAGTTTAAATATGATTTATTTTATAATGAAGTTATAATAAATTTAAAGAATTTAATTCCTATTAACAACCATGACATTAAAAGAGAAAATTCAAGCTTATATAGATTTAACTCGAGCACATTTCGCTCCAGTGTGGCCCTTATTATTTTGTTCGGGTTTAATGCTAGCATTTAAAAATTACGATTATTTCTCGTGGGGGCTCTTAATTCTAGCCGTTTTCATTGGACTTTTTGGGTTTGAAGCTGGGATGGTATTAAATGACATAATAGATCATAATATCGATAAATTAGATACTAATGACGATAAACTTACTAAATATTGGAGACCGTTCAAAGCGAGACCAATACCTTCAGGAAGAATATCTTTAAGGGAAGCAATTGGAGTATTTGTAGTACTTGTATTGGTTTCTATCGTTTTAATAGCTTTCATACCCTTTCCACATTACATTTACATTTATATTATAATGGTTTATACTTATTCGATGGAAATATTTTATCAACTTAAAAAAAAGAATCAGAGGTTTCCAATCGCCCAATTACTTGGAAGAACTGACCTTTTATTGTTTCCAATTGCAGGATATTTATGTTATGGACAATTGGATGTTACAGTTTTTCTTTATATAATCTTTCTTTATCCTTGGGCACTTGCACATCTAGGTATTAATGACATGATTGATGTAAAGAACGATCAAGCTAAAAATCTAAAAACAATTACCATTTTATACGGTTTAAATGGCAATAAAAGATGGATAGTCGTTTTTTCATTTATTCACCTACTTATTGCCCCATTTTTCGTAGTTTTTGAAATGGGAACGATAGCTTTTATAGGATTTATATTTGCTTGGGGAGCGATCGTAATCGCTAATGTTCTAATAATGAAAGGGAAAGATTCTAAATCGGGATTAAGAGCATTATTTCTGTTTCACGGATCGCTACTAATTTACATTTTATCCATAATTATTGATTCATCTATTATAATACTTCAATAATTTAACAAGAAAAAAAATTGTTTAAAAGAAAGTAATAATATTGGCCAAGTACGATAAGCTATTGGACTATCGCATTTTATTGCTTTCTTAGATCGAAAGAGAGGCGTGCCTTCTGGGTTTACCATAATCTTAACCTAATTATTTTGTTAAGGAATAGAAAGCTAAATACATCAGATACTTTTTTGTTATGAAAATATTTATTAACAAATTGTTTCATAATTTATCTGATTTAAATTAAAATAATTTAGGATTAAAAATGAATGTTAATGACATTAAAGGGCGTACTGAATTCAATTCAGGAAAATTCTTAGGATATGTTTTATGGAAACAATCGGATGGCTTTCATCTAAGGTGGAACACAAAAGGAAGTAAAGAACACAAATTTCAAGGTATAATAACCTTTCAAACAAAGCGAAGAATCACAAGAAGAGTTAGAAGCGAGACTGAAAAGGATATTAAAGAAACAAAAACAAACACAATTGAATGGGATACTACTTTACAAAATGACAGAGATGGATTTGATTTCCTTACTCCCGGAGATTTTACCTTAGAACTAAGAATAAACAAAAAAAAAATTAAGTCAAAAAGCATATTTTTAGGACCTCAAATG
>JAUWHC010000125.1 GCA_030606095.1 Promethearchaeota archaeon
AGATTATGAATTAAAAGAAAATGATATTATAGAATTACACATAAAATAAATACTAAGTTTTCTTTATAAAAAATTTTAATTTAAAAAATCCTCCACATTATTACTCATGTTTAACAAAGTTTGAATGATTTCAGAGAGTTCATGATCCGATAAAGAATCTTTATCAATGAGCTTGCTTGCTAGTTCACGATAAATTTTCCAATCCTCGTTTTCCTTTACTAGCTTTAATTTTGTGCTAAATGAGTACAAATTTAGATAAGAATTTTTAAAATCTCCCAAATGAATTGGGTTGTTGCCTAAATTAACAATGGCATCGTTTAGCGAAGTCTTAATCTTGTCTAAATAATAATTCAATTTGAACTTAGTATCCTTCAATTCATTTTTAAATCTACTTACCTCGCCTTGGTATTTCAAAAACGTGATCTCATCTCGTAGCTTTTCTGAAAGCTTTACAACCGTTTGAGACATCGCTAGCTTACTTGGGATATTAACAATGTTTTCTATCTTATAAATCAAGAGATCTCTTTCCTGGACTAGATTTTCAAACTTTTCTTCTGATAATTTCTTTTTACGTGCCCATATTGATTTAAGCATCTGCTCAGGGCTTTGAAGCAATGTTTTCTTTACATCTTTTACATTTGTTAATACTAATTCAGTGAGCGGATGATCCAATTTTTTAAATTCCTTACTATTTCCATCCCAAGAAAGAAATAGTTGCTCATACTTCTGAAGTAATTTAATTAACTTAGGTATTAATTTGTTTATAGCTTTAACATCCTCTTTATCAGCGATAATTACCATATCAACTTTAACCTTAGAGAGCGAAGTAATTAAAACCGTATAATCGCCTAATTCGATTTTTTTTAATTCTTTTGAACCGTCAACAACTAGTTCGGAAACAAAGGATTTTATTGTTAAAAAAAATGAACTAAACATTTCCATTTTTCCAGTATTTATCTCTTGAAAACTCTTATCGTATATCAGTAAACCGGTATGGCTTTGATAAAGAAAAATAGTATAAATCATATAATTAGAAGTTTGTTTTATTAATTATTTATTTTTATCTTCGATCTAATCAAGTAATTAATTATCGAATAATATTTCAATTATTTTATTTTTATAATCAATTAATTACTAAAAATGTTATTTTATTTCTTAGTTAAATATTTTAAAATGTTTTTAATTTAATTTCTTCAATTCTTAATTCTTTCTATTATTTTGGGAATCTCTAAAAGTTCCTTTTTATAATCAGAATCTAGCTTGGGCAGCCCTTTTGAAATATTAAAAATACTTTCGAACGAATATATTAAACTTTCAAGATAGTTAATAATATCCCCTTTAAATACTAAAATATTATATTCTTCTTCTAAGTAATTACTAAGCTCTTCAATTGATAAGTTGTCCTCAATTCTTAAATTCAAGATAATTCTCTCTAAGTTCAACCTTCCACATTCACAGTAAGGTCTATCCTTACAATCGCAGTTGAAAATTTCTCTTGTCCATTTAACAATATATTCTATAAATTCGCGGGAAAATGTTTTTCTTTTCTTCACATAATTAGCATCCATCAACGATAAAACTGCTGCGCTGAAAAAATTATTTGAAAAATATTTTGATCTTTGATAGTTTTTTGATAAATCTGCTACAACTTTTTTTGTTAAATAAACGTTTCTCAATGCTTTTAATTCAAGAACAATATCAATAATCATTTTCTCTTTCTTTTTTAATCTATTGATAATTTCCAGGCTTTTTTCAACGGTTAAAAAAGATTTAGCAATGGCTTGACCTAATAAAGTGGGTTTATATATAGCATTATTTTCTATTTGGATAAGTTGAAGTTTTAATAACTTTTTCAAAAAAACTTCTAATTCGTAATCAGAATTAATTAAGTAGTTATAGAACTCATATATTTTCTCTTTTTCGATTCCTTCATTATATGATGAGATGAACGCTAATAGCTCCGTTAAGAGTTTATCCTCATCAGGTTGTAATTCAAAATCTTTTATTTTTCCATTTAATAAATTAATAGCAATATTTTCTTCGGTTATTTTAGACTCATGAGAACATATTTTTCCTGGTTCTACAAGTAGATATGCCAATCCGACATCATGTTTTTTTAACCTTCCAGCTCTTCCTAACATTTGCTCAAATTCGGCAACAGTTAATAAGTTGATCCCCATAACTAACGATTCAAAAATCACCTGTTTTGCGGGAAAATCTACTCCAGCCGCTAAAGCTGCTGTTGCGACAACTGCTGAAATATGTTGCTTTTGAAATTTAAATTCAATTACTTTACGCTCTTCATGTGTTAGCCCAGAGTGATATGACATCGCTTTTAATCCTTTATTTTGGAGGTAATTAGCAAGTGATTCGCACTTCTTTCTTGAATTTGTGAATATTATAGATTGACCTCTAAACCCATATGAAGAGATTTCTGAGTATGCAGCTCGTACTAATTTGATAATATTTCTAAACTTTATTGATTCGTTGAGACATAATATTAAATGGCGTTCAATAGGAACAGGCCTATTATTGTAATTAATCAAAATGCAACCCAACTTTTTCGCTAAAGCTTCTGGCGCACCTATTGTTGCGCTCAAATATAAGAATTGCACGTCTTTAAAGATCGATTTTAACCTCGCTATTAAACCATCCAAAACGAACCCCCGTTCTTGATCGCTTAAAGTCTGAATCTCGTCGATAATTATTGTTCCTATTGTTCCTAATTTCTCTTTATTACCACTTCTTAAAATGTAATCAATAGCTTCGTATGTACCGATAATCACATCAGCGGTTCTCAGTGTGCCTAAATCGGCTGGTTCTTTTTTTTCAAGAATAGATTCTCCTACTTTCTTAATAATTTTTAAGTTAAGTTTCTTATATTTACTCTTAAATTCTTCTGTTCTAACATTAGCTAGTGCTACTATTGGTACTAAATAAAACATTTTACGCTTTTCACTCAACACTCTTGTAATCCCTGCTAATTCGCCAACTAAAGTTTTACCTGCAGATGTGGGTGCCATAACCAATTGATTATTATGTTCTTCTATCAAACCCCTTTCAATTGAAATTACTTGTATCGGTAATAAAGTCAAAATATTAAGCGATTTTAACAAAGCTTTAAAATCTTTAGGAATCTCAAGGTTATCAATCTTATAGTTGAGGTATTTTTTGCTAATTGGAGGATTTCTCTCGACATCATACAATGTCAAGTCCTTGTTTTTAACGGGGTTAAAATCCACTTTAAAAGCGTTTAGTACTCTATTAGTATCCCTAAATTTTAAAATTAAATGATTAAAAAAATTCTTAAGTTTAAGATTGATTTTATTAGAAGAGATAATGCCCGCAAGTTGTGCTCGTTTTAGAACAATATCCAACGCACAATTAGAGCAAATAAATGTATTTTTTAGCGATTTTATCTTGGTTTTTTCGCTTAAAATGGTGAATTTTTTATCCTCTAAACAAGATTTGCAAAATGTTAGGTAGACAATATTATTTTCGTCGAACTGAAAATTTTCAAGCATTTGTTTTATTAGCTTGAATTCTTCAGAATCAGTTTGGCTTGAAAAACCAATAAATTGATTTTTTTCGTCAATTAAAAATTTTTTAAGAAGCCGTGGATTTATTGGCTCTAAGCGGCCATTTTCTTGAATCTTAGAAAAATTTACAGGGCGTATTTTATCTTTAAAATCTAACCCAAAAAGTACCAAACCTCTAAAGAATGGCTTATTGATGTAAGAAAAGATTTGCCTTTTTTTCTTATACGATTTCAGATAAAAGAAGTTTACGTTGAAATATAGTTGCTTCTTGTTTTCCCAATTTCTATCGAAGACAATGAAATAATCCTTAGAAGGGGTAGCCAAAAGAAAAACCGTTCAATTTATGAGAAACTTTTATTAAACTAAAATAACAAAAATTAGAATCTAAAATCCAAAAACAGCTTTAATTTTATCGTAAATATCTTTTATTTGCCTTAATTTTACCTCATCTCCTTGATCTAAGAAATGTTGAATCCAATCTTTAAGGCCTCCTTGTTGAATCCATTGTAAGAAGTATTCTACGCTTTGTCGTTCTTCTGCTGACATTTTTTTTTATTTTTTTTATTTAATTTAATATAATTATAAATTATTCTATTTTATATTATTCTAAAGTTATTAAATAAATAAATTCAAGTATTAAAAAATTAATGTGATATTATTTTGCCTGATGTAAGAATAAAAACCCCTAATTTAGATGAAATTTTTGAGAAGTGGAAGTTACGTGCCGTAAGAAAAGATAAGAAAAAGATGGAAAAACAATTTGGTACCAAAGGTGCTATTTTTTCGTTAGACGCTATAAGTGCAGCGGAATACGTTAAAGATACCCAAAAAGAAGCCGCAATTTATTTTGCGATTAAAAAAACTGTTGGTGCGGTACCCAAAGATACGGAAGAAAAAATTGTTCTTGCCCCAAGAGTTGTGAGAGAAACTTTTTACTCTTTTAAAGGTGAAGGTAAGCTTAATAAAGAAAATTGGAAAGGCGATGAAAAAGTACCTACATACGAAACAATTGTAGCAGTTTCTTGTAAAAAATGTAGCGGTAAAGGTTTTATAGAAGAAAAATGTAAAACATGTAAAGGAACGGGAAAAATCGAAGAAAAATTGACTGTGTTAACTGGTGAAGAACAGAAAAAGGAGATTAAACCGTTCTCTTATCCATGTGGCGTCTGTTTTGGTACAGGTACGAGTAAAGTAAAATGTAATGATTGTGAAGGTCACAAAAGCTTGTTTAAATATCAAATTCTACCCGTCCCTTTTAAAACAGTCGTTACTGGAATTCCAGTACTCCATAGCAGCGCACAAACAAAATACGAAAAAGAAATTGAGCGAGATCTTCACCAGATTATAGAAGAAGTTGAGGGTATTAATTTTAACGATTTTAAAGATCTAGAGTCGAAAGCGGAGGCCTCTTTAGGTTTCTGGAATAAAAACATAAAAAAAACGATTAATTCAGCAGGAAGCGACTATAAAAGTCACTCAAAAGATAAGGAAGCAAAAATCACCACGCAAATTTATCTTTTTCCGATGATCCAAATGTTTTGCGAGACAAAGCGCGGTAGCAAGTTCGAAATTTATAGTTTAGGCAGTGCAAATAAGTTTATGATTTACTCGAATTTTTAATTAAATTTTTATTAAATCAATTTCTTTACTTTTTTTTTAAATTTGTATAGAATCTTGCCCTTTAGCCATTTATTAATTCATAATTCAATCTAATTTTGATATAAATTTAAATAACAAAAGATTCTTATTTCATAATATTAAAAATTTGATTTGAATCTAAAATGTTAATAGACCCAAAAGTAAAAAGCATTGTAATTTTTAATGGTGGTGGCGGAATTGTCGAAAGGGAAATGAAATTAACCGTTCAACAAGGAATAAACGAATTTCAAATCCAAAATGTCCCTACCAGTTTTGATCCAAACTCTGCAGATATTCAATTGGAGCATCTAACTCCAGAGGATAAAGAATTGATCACATTACAGCAAACAATAATTTCGTTACCCGATTATAATAATTCTCAGCAGCTAATAGATAGGGAAAAATCTGCAGCTAATAGTATCATTTCATACGCTATAGATTTTACGCGAGAATTGAGGGAAAAAGTTTTTAATATCTGCGAAGCTTCTTCTTACAGAACATATTTCGATATGAAAGGAACTTTCAATTTTATAATAAATTCCACTAAAGATGGTGAAATTATTGTAAAAGTCCTTTATTTCTTGTCCGATGTAAGAATAAGGTGGAACACAACACTTCAGGTTAACATTAACGAGGACGGAAAGACCGCGGAAATCGAAGGCTTTATCGTAGTGGACAATCAAACAGGGTTTACTTACGAGAATGTCGAACTTGGATTTGCAATATTTGAACTACCTCAACCACCTTCCAACATTGTTGATTATCAAACAAATGTTCCACCCGTAGGACCCGTAGGGCTGAGACAAGAGGTGTTGGGCGAGCTGAATAGCTTAAAAAACATTCAAAAGGGTCCTATGAAAAGAACTCAGAGGTTTAAA
Source organism: Promethearchaeota archaeon (assembly GCA_030606095.1). Lineage (GTDB taxonomy): Archaea > Asgardarchaeota > Lokiarchaeia > Sigyniarchaeales > SOKP01 > SOKP01. The sequence continues at coordinate 6,056 of JAUWHC010000125.1, forward strand.
CAATTATTATGAGGAGATTGACAAAATGAAAGCGACCGTTCCAACAAGGAAAAAAATTAAATTAAAATGGTTTAAGTCTAAGTGTAAATTTAACATCGATCGAAAAATTGAAGTTCAATACACTGCAAATTCAGTTTCGTCAAATAAGTTAACTTGGGAAGCTATTATAAAATACATCTTAGTAAAAGAGGGAGAAAATGTTGATCTTCCAACAAACTCCCCCATGACGCTTTATAAAAATAATTTACCCTTCTTATTTCTCAATACCGCCGAAAGTATAGGCAACAAGATAATCTCCGAAGAATTAATTGACGACGACATTATTATTAACGATGATATCGTACAGATTGAAGAGGGAGAACCAAAAATAACGTTTGAAGACGCCATAGAACCTAAACAACATATTGAAGTTAGAACAAGCTTTGATATAATATCGCGAAAAATTAATATAGAAAATAAATTGAATTATCCTATTGAATTAGTATTGGATTTCAAGCAAACTAAAGAAGTTACTTTTATTAAATCCGAGCCAGAACCCTCTGAAATTGAAGAACCTAATTACAAATTTAATCTTTCAATACTTCCCGAAGGTACTTCTAAAATCACATTAGAACTTAAAGCAAAAATCGTAAAAAGAGTCACAAAAATTAAACCGGAATTTTTAAAGAAATTCAAATAATTTTTTTTCTTTCCATATTTTCGTTCTAAAATATCATAAGAGCTTTAGAACTAATTATCTCTCTTCTGAAAAAGCATGTATTCTATTGGTGTTGCAACAGATTTGCTCGGAGTATGCGTTAAAACCTTACGAAGGTGGCAAAAGTCAAAAAAAATAAGGTTACAGATAAAGTTTAATAATTTAAAATTTATTATAATAATGGTATAAGTTCAAGATCATTTTTGTATTTTATTCAATAACAATGAGTTGAGAAGGAAATTAGAGTTAGAGCGTGTGTTAGATGTAGGAAATATATGATCATTAATCCGAACGATCCGACTAATCAAAATCAAATAAAATCGTTTGAAAGAGTCCATACAAGTCATACATTAATTACTGTAGAACTGAACGAAATTAAAGAATTTTACGAGAAAACACAAACATTAGACGATATTAGCGCTTCTGAATCAGAATTAGCTAGTTTGGATAAAGATAAACGTAAAAGAGTAGATAACAAGAA
>JAUWHC010000162.1 GCA_030606095.1 Promethearchaeota archaeon
ATCGACTAGTGAAAAAGTTGGTTTTATTTTTCCCTTGTATTATTTTGGTCTTCCTAAAATTGTCTACGATTTCATAAATAACATAGAACTTGCTAAGTCCAACTATTTTTTTGCCGTGATTACGAGGGCTGGAGATGCGGATGGTGCCTCTTTGCAACAGGTAGATAATATCCTTGAAACAAAAAAGAAAACGCTTAGTGCCGGATTTTTTATCAGAATGCCCAATAATTTTATTATAGGTTATAACACAGCCTCAGAAGCCGTACAAAAAGAGTTTTTTGAGAACGCAATTAATCAAGTTGAAAAAATCACTAATATTTTGAAGGAAAACGGAGAAAATTATCAAAAAGAAACGAAAAAGAGCGAGAGAATGAATAAGAAGTTCCATGAGAAAGTTTTCGCTAGCGATAAAGTATTCTACGCTAACGAAAATTGTACTAATTGTGGTATATGTGAAAATGTGTGTCCTGTTAATAATATCGTTCTTATAGAAGGGTTTCCACAATGGCAACATAAATGTCAGCAATGTTTAGCGTGTATTAATTTTTGTCCTGAGAAAGCAATTCAATTTGGTACTAAATCTTTAGAAACAGGAAGATATCACCATCCTGAAATTACAGTTCAAGATATAATAAACCAGAAAAAATAAAAGAAATTCTTATTTTCTTAGAGTTGTTATGATATTACGATTTTAATGAAGAATTATATTAATAATTCATATTGAAATTTTGGTATGAAGATTTTTATTTGGGATAAGTTATATTTCTTTCATGCAAAAGAAAAAAGTCATTTCAATTCTTATTTCGTGTATTATCATATTTAGCAGTGTTTTCTTAATTATTATTATTTTTAAATCAGAATCACATGATTATTACAATGCACTAGAAGAATGGTGGCAACCGATTGGTGCATCTCCTAATATTGAAGGAGAAAACGATCATTCCTTTCAATCAATGGTGATTGGAGATCTTTTTGCGAATGGAAGTTTAGTTGCGATTTCACATTATCACCATGGTCAATGTGGCGTTTTCTTAAACACGAAAGTTAATGGATCGTGGCAAAAAGATTACCTTCATCCAAAATTTGTAAGAGGTACTGAACAGACGGGAGGATGGCCTGTTAAAGGGATATTTGGCGAAGATATAGATGGCGATGGGTTTAAAGAGATTGTCACTGGAGCAGATGTTGTTGCGTATCCTACAATTAATGAAACATTGCGTCCGTTTCCTGCAGCTATATATCTCGATTTAAATAATAACACAGATCATTTAATTCCTCAGCCTCTAGTTTGGGGAAAATGGGGGCAAAAAATTGCCAATGAATCCTTCGCGTCGCTCGTACCAAAAATAATCTCTCCTAAATTTAGAAACGAAACAAATACTCTCAAAGACATCATGATCCAAACCTCAACTTACGAAAATAACGCGTGGTGCTCGAGATTATTTATATTGGAACAACCAAATGATGGTTTTGGAGGATATAACTATACTTTTGAAACTCCAACTCTACAAGGGAGCGAGCCATATGAGAATGAAGCTTTTTATGTTAAGCATTTATACACAAACAAAAGCGATTTAATTGAAGAAATGCTTTTCAAACCAGACGCTTGGAATACAACTAATCCTGCTGATTCTGCTACTATTAACGGTTTTGCGATTATAGATTTTAACCACGATGACTTGCAAGACATCGCTATTTCAGTAGAATATTGGTTAGACGGTATTACTTGTGGTTCAGATATTTTTCTCTTTAAGCGCATGATATCTCCCAATCCAAATTTTACATACTGTTTTGAAGAAGTGGACAAAATACGTAGTTATGGTAAAACATATTCCTCTATTACAACTGCAAATCTCGATGGTAATGCTTTAAATGGAGATGAAGCTTTAGTTTGCACATCTAAAGCTTCCATCGGTGGTGAATACGCATTAATTGTTAATTATATTACAATTGAGAACGAAACGCTCTTGTTCCAAACGCTGGATATAGATGTTACTTCTTCATCTTATCCTTACATGGGATCTTATGCTAATGTTTTAGTTTTAGATGGTAATAAAGATGGATATGACGATGTTATTGTGTATGGTGTGAGTAAAAAGAGCTCATATGATGCTTACTGGGGAGATATTATTTATTTTGAAAATAAGGGTAATCAATTGGGTCAAAAATACTTTATCTATGATGATAACCACACAAAAGTGTTAATGAAAGGGCAATCTCCCTCTTGGTCCCTCACGATGCAAAATTGTGACGATGACATTGAACTCGAATTAGTTGTTTGTGTACAAAATAAACTTCCATATTGGCACGAAACAAAAGACTCAGAAGCTCACATTTATTATTGTGACGTATATTCCGTCTTGAACGCATATCTCTAATAACATTAATATCAAAATATTTTCTCTATTTCTATTATGTTTAAGAATCTCGCAAATTATCTATTAAAGATTTTGATAATACAAGCAATTTTCAGATATGGGGCATAGCTCGCATTTAGGGCTTTTTTTCGAGCAGATTTTATTTCCAAAATCAAGAATCGCCCAATACATATGTTTACAACCCGTCTTAGGCAATAACCTATCTAAATTCTCGTTAATAACATCAATTTTTACTTTTGAGTTTGAAGGTTCGAACGCTCTCGAAACTAACCTTTTAATATTTACATCAACAAAAAAGGTTCGTTTGTCCAATCCAAAACATAAAAATGCGTTGCTTACATAATCGGCAATTCCGTTGATTTTTTTAAGTATTTCAGGATCGCGAGGGATTTCTCCGTTATATTCCGTTAATACCATCGCACTTAAATCTTTCAAAATTTTAGCGCGTTTGTTGGATAGCCCTAAAATTTCAATATCTGATTGTAGCTGATTAATATCAGCCTTGAAAATGTCAGCGAAGCCTTTATATTTTGCAAAAAAATCGTTATACATATTAGAAACGTTTAGAGCTATGGTTTTCTGTAGTAAAATTTCGGTAATCAATATTTGATATAGGTTTTTTGATTTTCTCCAAGGGTAATCGCGTTTGTTTTCGTTATACCAATCTAAGATTTTATTTCTAATTGAGATATAGTTATCTTCTTTATCCATTTCTTATCTTGTTTTAAACTTAGTTATGAATTCTATAAATTTTGAACTTATGTTATAGTTATTAATTGAATATTAATTAGATTTTATTCTTATTATAGATTTTTTCATCTAGTACTGATTTTTTTAATATTTAAAATGTCAGAGAAAAATAATATCATTATAGATTTGTTTTGTGGAGCTGGAGGTTTATCGCTAGGTTTTGAAATGGCAAATTTTAAAATTGATTTAGCGATAGAATTAGAAGAAAATTATTATAGAGCGTATAAAGGAAATCATCCTGAAACTTTATCACTAAATAAAGATATAACCGATTTAAATTGCAAAGATATTTCTAATAAATACCTTAAAAATAAAGAAATAGTCGGAATAATTGGCGGACCTCCATGTATCGGATTTTCTACGGTTGGAAATCGGAGCCCAGACGACCCTCGTAATATGCTGATCTTTTATTTTATTCAATGGATTGAACATTTTAAACCGAAATTTTTCGTTATGGAAAATGTTCCTGGAATTCTCTCTATGGGGAATGGTAAAGTTGTAGAAAAAGTTTTTAATTTGTACAAAGAAATAGGTTATACTTGTAAGATGGAAGTGTTATTAGCAGCCGATTACGGCGTTCCACAATTACGGCAGAGAGTATTTTTTATAGGAACTCAAGGTAATTCGGTGTCTTCGTTAAAAATCCAAAAAACTAACGAAAATAATAGTGAAGAGAAATCAGATTTAGGGAAAAATGCGTTACCTTCTTATTTAACCGTTCAAGACGCAATTTCCGATATTCTTAGTATAGAACCTTTTACAAAAAAGCGTACGGATGATATGATTAAAAAGTATTCTCACCAATCTAAAACGCGATATCAAAAATATCTAAGAAAAAGTTCAACTGGATTATTCGATCATTTTGCCCCAAATCACAGCGAATTAGTAATGAAAAGGATTTCTCACATTAATCAAGGTAATAACCATAGTTCTTTGCCAAAGGAGTACCAACTTAAAGGAGGGTATCCTAATATATACGGTAGGCTTCATTTAAATAAACCCGCTGATACTATTACGGGTAATTGCGGTTGTGTAAGCGCCCCAGGTAGGTTTATCCATCCTACGCAAAACAGAGCGATTTCCATTAGAGAGGCTGCACGATTGCAATCTTTCCCGGATAATTATAGGTTTTGTGGAAGTATGAGAGATAAGTACAAGCAAGTTGGAAACGCAGTTCCTCCATTAATGGCTTACGCTGTCGCTAATTCTATCAACCAATTATTAAAAATTTAACTAAGTAGATTAAGACTAAAAGTTATTTTGATTATTCTATTAGATACTCATTCATTGAATGTGTTATACATCTCTAAAGCTAATTTAGAAAACACATCTTCAACTTTAGTGCCAAGTTTCGCGCTTGTTTCAAAATATTCGCGAGCAGTCAATGCTTGTTTGAGGTTATTGGTGTCTTCCAATCTAATAATCCTAGTTTCGTGATTTATCAAATCAAGCTTGTTCCCTACTAGTACATTTGGTTGCACGCCTATTTTACTCTCAACTTCTTCTTTCCAGGTTAATAAACTATCGAACGTTTCTCTACGCGTTAAATCGTAAGTATATACAATTCCTTTCGCACCTTTATAAAACGCGTATCTAACCCATCTAAAACGAGGTTGCCCAGCTAAATCCCATACTTGTAACGTCAATACATTCTTGACATTGGGGATTTTGACATATTTCACAAAAAAGTTAGATCCAATCGTTCTTTGGGCATCAGGGACAAATCTTCTCTTCAGATATTGATTTATCAGAGTAGTTTTTCCTACTTCAGAATCCCCGACAATACACACTTTATAGAAGAACTGGTTAGATCCAACCATTTTTGAATTGAATAAAATTGCTGAACAAATATACGTAATTAAATTGTTATATAATGTTTATAATTTTATATTTAAGCATAAATTTATTTTAAGAGAAAGTTATTATTTTAAAAAGAATAAAGTAATTAATCAACAAACTTCAACTTTTTAACATGAGTAAGGATTTAAAAGATTTAATAGATATGGCTGAAGAAGACGAGAAATCTCGAGCTCAGTTGGAAGAAAACGTTGAAACTCTAAAGCGCGAGGTCGTTAAATTAAATAAAAAGTTAAAGGAAAAAACATCTTTAGCTAAAATTGATTCTGTGAAGCCTGCTAAAGAATTTAATGAATCTGAAGAAATAAATATTTTAAAAAGTTTAATCTCTTCACAGAAGCAAGAGCTAGCAGGAAAGATTCGTGAGACAGAGGACCTACAACAGAAAATGGAAGATGTCAATCTCGAATTGGAAAATGTCAGAGATACTCTTACTGATTCGGTTAAAGACCAAGTTTTAATAAAAACTCAAAATTCGCTTAATAATCTGATTGAAGATTACGGTAGGTTAGAAGGTAATATTAAATCGTTAAACGAAAAAATCTCTGAATTAGAGAAAGAAAATAAATTACTGACTGAAAGCTCAAAGGACTTAAAAGCTGAAAGCTCTAATGCGGAACAATTGGAAGCGGAAATATACGGGTTAAAAAGTCAACTAAACGATTTTGAAAGAAGTAAAAAATTACTCGAAGATAACATTCATACATTAAAAAGCAAGCAAAGTTCTGTTGAGGAATTAGAGCAAGCTTTAGAGAGCTTAGAGAACAGAAATATAGAATTAAAAGAAGAAAAACAACAATTAAAAGAAGAAATAAAAACCGCTAAGACTGAGCTATTCAATTTTTCCAGAAAAGAAGAGAGAGTATCCAATTTAAAGGATAAAATCGAAGAGCTAAAAAAAGAAAACATAGATCTTAAAGAAAAGGATACGCTTTTGTTGGCTAAAACTATAACTGCGATAAATGTGCAACAAAAAAGAGTACGCCCCCCAGTTTTAAAAGATACTTCATCAAAAGCAGAAGAAGTTTCAGAAGTTGATTCAGAAGTAAAGCAAGAGAAGCCAAAAGAACAAACAAAAGTTATATTACAAAAGCCAGAAATAAAAAGCGATTTGATTACAACTGACGCTAAAACCGATTTGAGCCAAACCTCAGAAACTGAAGAATTAGGGATTAAGGACGAGATACCGATTGACCCTTCTGAAGAAACAGTTACGCGCAAAAAAAAGTGTCCCAATTGTGGAAATACTAATAAATCGCAAATTCGTGAAGTTGACGATAAAACCAGATTAATATACACATATCCAAAAATATACGCTAAAATGTATAAATGCGGTCAATGCGGAGCGGAATGGCGATAATTAAAAGCGATTTTTTTGAGTAAAAATTAAAAATTTAGATATATGGTTATACTAATTATTAAGACGTAAATTGTCGAGAAAAGTTCTTGATTGCGTCTAGATGAAGCTCATTTTTAATA
>JAUWHC010000185.1 GCA_030606095.1 Promethearchaeota archaeon
TTTTAGGTGGATTGGGCATGTTGTACACCCAAGGAATTACAAGTAAAGTTATATCTGACGAACTAAGGAATTCAGAGGAATTAATGAAGGATATTTATATTTCCAGCGATAATCCTATTGTAAAAGCACTACAAGAAAATATTAAACCCAAAATTTTAATACACGATAAAATTAGAGAAGTAGTAAGCGAACAGACTTAATTTCTTTGATACTATCGGAAATATTCTTTTTATGTATATTAATTTTATCCAAAATCTTTTTTTAAATTCGTTTCTTTATTCAAATGATTATTTATTATGGAAGAAGTAATTCCCGGTATATATTTGATTAAAGAAAAAAGTAGTTTCGAGCGAATTAAGCCTTCTGAAAACATTTATGTTATAGCAGGTCCTGATGGATTAATCTTTGACGCTGGTTTTGGTAATAAAAAGGTTGTAAAATTTCTTATCAAAGAAATTAATAAAATAGAACAGCTGTATAGGAATAATAAAGAAGATTTTAAAATAACGCGAATCCTTGTGTCTCATGGTCACCCTGATCATTTTGCCGGGTTAAAAAGGATAAAAAATGCACTTGGAGTTAAAATTGTGCTAACAGAGAAAACAGCTGATATTATAAAGAACAAAAAAAGTTTTATGAAATCGTTTAACGCAGATAGTTATGAAGATTATCTAATCATTCAAAAAGGGTTTCGGTATAGAATAAGGAGCTTCTTGCAAAAACTTATGTATAGCTTTTTTTTTAAACGAATATATGGTCTTTCTTTTATCGCGAACCCTGATGAAATTATTAAAGCAAATACTGAAATTTCAATAAACGATGAGAATTGGAAGGTGTTTCCATCGCCTGGTCATGCGGTAGACCATATTTCTTTATACAACCAAAAAAAGGGAGTTCTACTTTCTGGAGATAATATCTTATCAAAGACTACTTGGCTTGGTCCTCCAAATTGCAGCATAAGTGATTATATTGAATCTGTTGAGACGATTCAGAAATTACCAAACCTTAAAATTATATTAGCCGCTCATGGAGCCCTTATAAAAAACCCAGGAGAGCGAACTCTTGAGATATTGAAGCATAGAAAAGAACGAACCCAGCAAGTAATAGATATTATTAAAGGAAATATTGAAAAAGGCACATCTCCCGATGAGATCATTCAAAAATTATATCCAAATAAAAAGAAAATGCAAATCGAAATCACTCGTGGATGGGTGTGCCTAACGTTAAAGATGCTCGAAGAACAAAATGTTATAAAACGAATTGAAGGTAAGAAAGAGATAAAATTTTATTCTACAAATAAATTATAATTTGTTAGCTAAATTATTATTATCTTAAATATTAAAAATTTCAATTTAATTTTTTATAGGTGAAAAATCTGAAAATTACTATGATCGGAGCAGGAAGTATCGTATTTGGGCATAATATCCTCACTGACATCCTTGCACATCCTGCTCTAAGAGAAGATACTCTCATTTGTCTAGAGGATATCGATCCAACTCGTTTAGATTTGATGTATAAATTAATGCTAAAGTATAAGGAATTAAATCCAGAAGAGTTGGCGGGCGTATCGTTTGAGAAGACAACTGATCTTAGAAAAGCTATCACTAACGCCAAATATTTAATCAATGCTATTCATGTGGGTGGATTAAATGCTTTTAAGCTCGATATAGATATCCCATTTAAGTACGGTGTTACTCAGTGTATAGGGGATACTCTCGGTCCGGGAGGAATATTTCGATTTTTACGCCAATCCACAGCACTTAAGAAAATAGTTGAATTAATCAAAGAAGTTGGATATAATTCTGAATTAAAACCCTTATTACTTAACTATGCTAATCCAATGGCAATGAATACCTGGTACTCTAATTCCATTTATCCCGATTCAACTGTAGGACTATGCCATGGCGTACAAGGAACAGCAGTATTATTACGGCATTGGATAGGTGTAAAACGTGTAGATTTCAGTTATTTATGTGCGGGAATCAACCATATGGCTTGGTTCTTAAATGCATGGTACAAAAACCCTACTGATCCAAATAAAACTTGGAAAAACGTATATCCGTTGTTATACGAATCCTACAAAAAGAACCCTGAATTAGTTGGAAGTGAAAAAATCCGTTGGGATATGATGGACGCTACGGGATATTTTATGACTGAATCCTCGGGCCATCTAAGCGAATATTTACCATATTACAGAAAAAGGAAAGATTTGCTCGAACAATATAAAGGTGCTGAAACTTTTCATAACAGCCTGATACACGGAGAGGTATTAAGATTTGATACCATTGAAGCAGACAAACTAGAAAAACGTCTAAATAGACGAATTGAACGAAAAAGACTTAAATTAAAAAAAACTGCTACTGATGAATACGCTTCACATATTATAAACGCAATAGAAACGAACAAACCTTTTAGGTTTAATGGTAATGTAATTAACAAAGAAGGCGGTTTGATAACAAATTTACCAAAAGATTGCTGTGTCGAGGTACCTGTATTTGCTGATTATCAAGGATTACATCCACAGGGTGGAATAAAATTGCCTACTATCTGTCAAGCATTATGTATATCAAATGTTATGGTCCAAAAAGCGGCAGTTGAAGGCGCTCTTGAGTTAGACCGAGAAAAAATTTATCACGCAGTATTACTCGATCCTAATACAGCAAGCGTGTGTTCTCCAAAAGAAATTAGAGAAATGGTAGCTGATATGTTTGATGCCGAAAAAGAATGGCTCCCTCAGTTTGAAAGTTAGAAAAGTTATTGATTATTGTAATAAAAAATTTATCACTTTTTGTTTTAAGTTTTTTTTATTTTAGATATTCTTCAGAATTAATTTGAGCATGATCTATTTCTTTTTTTCTTAGCTTGCGTTGTGAGATTAAAGTCTTATTCTTTTTTTTTCTAATAATTATTATCAAATAACCAGCAGGAATTGAAATAACAAATCCCCATAGTGGAGATTTGAATATTAATAAAATACTGCCAATTGGATAAAGAACACGACATATAAATTTAACTATTAGATTTTTAAGTGATATTTTTCTTGTAATTTGAATTACATATTGGAAAATTGAGGGGATCCAGCAAATTATAAAAATCATGAGAAATATAGGCAAACTAATGGAATTTACAATATAATTATAAAATATATTGCCTATTATTAATGCAAAAGTAGCACCCAAAACAAAAGCAAAACATCCTATACAAACAGCATAGTTAAATATGTAAAATACATGATCATCGAAATCGTCGCGTTTTGGATTGTGATGTGCTAACCAATGGATTACTTTTTTATCCTTTTGAAGATCATCTTTTTGGTGATGCATATTTCTATTCTAGTTCTATTACATAAAATTTTATGATCATTAGATTGTGCATTAGTCCTTATTAATTGAAATAAATAGATTGCAAGAACGGGAGCTCTAGCAATCACAACCTCCACAATCACAATCTCCGCAATCACAGCCACTACAATTGGAACCACCGCCACCGCCACCGCAACTACCATAACCTCTTCGGCGTCTTCCAGAACCACACACACTACCTCCTATACAACAAATTACAATAGCCCCTATTACAAGTATTGTTATTCCTGTACTGGGTATGGTGTACATCATGTTTGTTCCAAAAAAAATTAATAGGATTCCAACTATAAAAACAGTACAAAGAGCTGCAATAATTCCACCTGTATTACTTGATGCTCTTGGTGCGGTAACTGAAGTTCCTACATAGGGTGTTGGTGTTGGTGTTGGTTGAGTTGGTTGAGGTTGTTGAGTTGATTGAGGATGTTGAGTTGGTTGAGGTTGACGGCTAGTTAAGCGATCAGTAGGTTCTCCACAAAAAGTACAAAATTTTGTATCATCAGGTAATTCTAAACCACATTTAGAACAATACATTTCAATTCAAAATTTATTTTATTGAAATCCATTTTAATATTTACTATAAAATAAATGAAGTTACTCAATAATTTAAATGTAGAAGCATTAGGCAGAAAATAATTCTTCTAAAGTTAAAAATAAATTTTTTTATCTTACCTTCCTGTAAGATTATAATTAGAAATAATTTCTTCTTAAATCTTACCTTCCTGTTTAAGACGCTCTAGATACGCTTTTTCTTTTTCCGCGTGAATTCGTTGTAGCTCCATTTTCTGTTCTTTCCATTTAGGACCGCTTAAAGGGAAAAATCTTATAACAAGAGCAGCGATTAAAATAAATACTGCTGGTATAATTGTAAAACCAATCATTATTCCCAATTGGGCGTTTGGTGATTGAATTGCTGCTTTGTTATCAAATCCAAAAACCGCGATTATTGTTAGGAAAAGCCAAGGGGCAATTGATACTGCAGGCTTAGTTAATAACGCGTTGACTCCAGAATAACTCGTTTCGCGACGCTTTTTCGTTCGTATCTCGTCGTAATCAATAACATCAGCCATCATTAATTGTCCGGTCATGAAATATCCAGAAAAACCAATTCCTAAAAGAACCATTCCGAGTATTGCAGAAATCAAATTCCATCCTATAAAGAAGAACAAAATAAAGCTTAACCCCGTCATTAACAGTATTAAAAAGTACACTTTTTTTAATTCATGTTTTCCTAAAATTTTGTTGTAAACGATAGTAAACGCAAAAATAACAACAAAAAATATAAGTAATGGCAACATCGATAATACTCCCTCAACCATTAAAACGAAACCTATATAATAAAAGACAGAAGTCGTAAGAATGTATCCTGCAATCGTGAAGCAGAAATTTGAGGCTTCAAAAATTAAAAATGGTTTGTTTTTAAAAGTTTCAACCAAGCCAGTCCAATATCCTAACGGTTCTTCAAGCTGCGTATATTTATTTTCCTTTATGAAATAACTACTAATAAACAAAATAATACCACAGGCTATACCAATAATTACCATAGTTGTTAAGAAAACATCAACAGGTGGCGAAGATTCGCCCGTTAATAATAGAGTAGGTAGTAAAAAAGTGATTAGAAGTGCTAAACCACTAAAAATTGAGCTGAAAATCATTATTCCTGCTCGAGCTTTAGATGATATTGCCATTTCTGCTGGTAACGAATATGTGATAAGACCAATTATTGTATAAATCGTATCAAAAGCAAAAAGAATAATCAAAAAGTTGAAAAACAGTGCTATATCGTTGTTTATATCAACAAGGGGGAACCAACAAAACATAAACAATATTGAATAAACTGGCGCCCCAAATCGAATGTATGGGATTCTACGGCCATATTTCTTTGATTTGGTACGGTCTTCCAAGAATCCAAATAATGGGTCGTTAATTGCGTTCCATACGATAAATATCATCCATGCCAAACCTACTAAATATCCGCTTAAACCCAATGTTATATTGTAATAGTATGTGATTGGTCCTAATCCTAAACCTGAAAGTATTCCGCTGGCGAAAACTGCTCCTCCATATGCAAATTTGGAGCGCATTGGTACTTTTTCCTCGAATAATGTATTTTTTTGTTCAATCATATTAAACTCATATATAATTTTTAAAATAGAAAAAAAATATTATTTAATTCTTTACTTGATGTTATAAAAATCTTAACCCTCTTTGAATTAAAAAGGCTTGATTTCAAATTTTCTTTAACTTGCAAAGTGAAGTATCTGGATATTTTAACGATTCTTTCCTAAAAAAGAATAGAGTATTCTATCGACAATACCAAAGTAATATTATTAAGAAGTGTATAGGAAGAAATTCGTTAGTAGTATTACCAACTGGCTTAGGAAAAACAATTATAGGAATTTTACTTATAGGTAAAGCTCTAGAAAAATATTCAAAATCAAAGATCATTATTCTTGCTCCTACTCGACCATTAGTTTCACAGCATGAGGCTTCATGTGAGGACTTTTTAAATATTGATTCTAATTTAATTACTTCATTTACAGGCAGGATTTCGCCAGAAAAGAGAATTTTACTTTTCAACAGTTCTAAAATTATAGTATCGACTCCTCAAGTAATAAAAAACGATGTAGAAAGGGGGCGATACGATTTGAAGCATGTTTCTCTAAT
>JAUWHC010000016.1 GCA_030606095.1 Promethearchaeota archaeon
TCTATTGACTGTTGCACTTCCTTGGCGTAGTAGAATCCATCTCTTTCTTTTTTTTCCCAAAGTATTTCTATTTTAGCATTAGAACCATAAATCTCGTCGTAATCATTTTGAGAGTGTAAAGTTAAATTTCCGTCGTTTTTATCACCATTAAATTCTACTTCTCTAAACCAAATAGGTAACCTAGGAACTAGGATTTTAGCTTCAAGCTTCTCATAGCTGTAATAATTGTATTCCATTCTTATATAGATAATTTCTGTAATTTGTTATAAAATAATTTAGTATACCATCTAAATAGTTTAGGTAAATAAAAATCTTTATTTTCCCTATTGAATAAACATTTAAGAATATTGCACAAAAAGTATTAATTAAAATTTATGCATTTAAAAAAGTAAAGGCATAGAAGTTTATTGCTTTTAGCCCTATTTCAACATTTCTTTTCCTTCGTCGCACCATTTACTTATTCTTTCTTCGGAAATTCCTTTGATTAAGGGTGCTAGTTCTCCTGGATTTTCTTTAACGAGTTCTTCAACACAATTTACTCCAAGTTCCTCTAGTTTTTTAGCAGCAGAAGGCCCCAAACCTGTTAAAGAGGTCAATTTTGTCTTTTCAGACTTTAACTTTACTTTCTTCTCTTTCTTTGCGGGTTTTAGTTCTACTTCGTCTACTTCTTTCTTTGGAGGAGGTGCTTTTTTAGTGATCTTAGGTTTTTTTTCGGTTTTTTCTACTTTTGGCTTGAAAGGCGTTCTTTTCTTTTCTTTGAACACATAAGGCTTCTTCTTTTTAACTTTCTTGCTAACTGGTTTTAATTTTTTGAGCTGTTCAATGTTAAGATCGTGCTTAGATTTCCTAAAATAATCAACATTTATATTTAAAGCTCTTAGTAATTCAGGTGTTTTTCCAGCTTCTTTTATTTCTGACAAGGAAAACCCTTTAGCTTCACGTTTATGAGCGTCTTTTGCGGGAGAAATTACTACTGCCACTACATTTTTATTATTTTCCATAATCTAAGTACCACTAAATTGATAATAAAGTAATTTAGATAAAAATAGAAACCTTTTATTTTTTTCTATTTGATTGTGGTTTAACTTACTATTTAGTGATAACTCGTAGAAAATCATACTTTTAACTATAAAGAAATTATATAGAAAAATACTTTTAAAATTTAATTATGTCTAGTTGCTCTAATCTTTTTAAAACCTCGTTCACATCATTTCGCGTTTTACCTAAATCTCTCCCGATTTTTAGCGGTGAGGACTCACCAGTGCATTTTAAAGCAACTTGAAAATCATTTTCGTTAATCATTCCCATTGATAAAATCTTCGTCATTACATTTTTTACGACAAGTAATTTTGGAAAAACTTCTGCTATCGTTCCTCCACGGGTCATATTTTCGATATCAGCAATACTCGTTTGAAATCTAGATTTCTCTGAAGTTGTTCTAAAGATTTTTATATCTGATTGATGTTTTTTCCAAAATCTGTTGGCGATTTTTTTAATTACTTCAATTAATTTATCTACTTCATCATCTGCGTCAGAAATTGAACAAAAAAGAATTCTTGAAAGGGGATGATAAATAATAATTATGGTAGAATTTTCAGATTCGACAATTCTAGTAATTTCGTCTCCATTTTTTCCCTTAACCATAGCAGCTTGGATAACATCGATAATATTATTTATTTCTTTGAAGAAACCTGGTATGACACCGTTAGGTATTTTATCTTTTTTTAGTTCTTTAAATGTAGCTTCCAAGATTGCTACTCCGTTGTCAGAATCAATTAAAAAGATCTTATAGATTATTGTACTTTCCCCTTAACATATTAACAAATTTTTTTAAAAAATATACTAAAATAGTAAAAATTCTTTCTTAATAATCTATTTCTTTAGTAAGAAGGAAATTAAAATTAATCAGTAAGAATATCATTAAAAATAAAAACAGATAATTTTATACTCTTTATAAGAATAATAAAAAAAGCAAATAGATATGAAAACTCATAAAAAAGCATTTTTATTGTTAATCTTTCTTTTTCCAATGAACTTAATGTCAATTGCTTCAGCTGAAGGCATCTCTAATTACGAAGTTAGTCAAAGCGTTACATATCAAGTAGAACTTAACTACACCCTTACACATACTCGATCATACCCGCAAACATATTATTTTAAAGTCGCACGATTAAACGATCGCCAACCGAATTCGACGGTTACCCAATATTGTCCCCCATATCAAGAATCTAACCTGTTGTACAATTCAATAACGGGAACCGATTCTCTAACTATGGGTTCACTAGATAAATTCAATAACACTTACGATTTGTTTAGCGCTACTCTTAGCACTTCTGATACTATTACTTTAAGTCAAAAATATAATGTAACACTTAGCGAGGTAACATTTGGTACTATCTTAGATTCAGACATCGGAAGTTATAATACTTCTGACGAAATGTTTGATTTATATTGCAACAATACGGAAACTTTTTACGAACGAGACGACCCCGATCTAATTGCTGTGTCAAATAGTATAGTTGATCCTAGTGATAATCCACTCGAAAAGGCTCAAAAAATAAGCAACTGGGTGTCAAATAATCTCACTTACTCTGGAAGTCTTCCCGCTGGAGAGAAAGGTGCATCTTGGGCGTATGACAATCAACTAGGTGATTGTAGCGAATATTCTACTTTAATGGTTACTTTGTTGAGAATTCAAGGAATCCCAGCACGAAAAGTTACTGGTTTTTTGATATCAGCAGATGCAAATCTTCAACCTACAGTCGGGCAAGTTTTTAACTTTCAAGCTAGTTCAAGTGGAACTTCAGATCTTTTAGGTCACGCTTGGGTTGAATATTATATTCCCAAAATCGGATGGATTTCTTGCGAACCGCAAAACCCAAACTACTACAAAAAAAGCGATTATCTAAGATTTAATTTAAATATCGGCGCTTGGTTTTTTATGCCGGGGGCATCACCAGGATATGATTACGTATCAGAATTCCCACACATTCCGTCACCAGTAGCATCCGACCACGACGCTTACACTTTTAATTACGATGTAAAAATAACTGTATTAGAGACAAGTTTTAATTCAATAGATCTTATCGTTATTATAATATTTTGCTCTATATTGGGGGTTGTAATAATCGGGATAGTTCTGTTAATTAAATCAAGCAGAAAAAAGAGAAAAGAATATCTTACTTATTAATTTTTTTTTTAATTAAGCTCTTATATATAGGTGTGAATTAAATCTTTAAGATTTTTAGAGAATTTTGGTAAATTTTTATCGATCTTTTCCATGTTTAAATCTTTTTCCATAAAGAGTAACAAATATAGATTGTACTTTTCAACGGAGATCTTTTTAAATATTATTTTCTTAGATTCGTTTGTTATTCCTGAAGAAATTAAGAAATCTTGTTTTAGTAACTTAAATTCCTTAAAAGTTTTGTAGAGTATCTGAAAATGCGGCGCCGAAATTTCAAAAAGCTTTTCGGAAATGCCAGTTCTGGAAAAGTTTGACAAAATTATTCCGTTTTCATTAAGCAGAAGTATTGCGTCAGAATTTATTTTCTTAGCGAAATGCTTTAATTGGTTTTCGAATAACTTTCTATTTGGACTGAGTTGTGAAAGTCCGTAAGAGTAAGCAGATATCAAAGACCAATGATCAAAAACCGAGGTTTGAAAAATTTTAAAGAAAAACCTATCAGAAATCTTACTAATTTCTTCGTTTAAAATTTTTAGATTATTTTTAATTTCATTCGATTTCTTTATATCAGGGTCGTATTTATTTAGACATACAACGATCGGAGGAAATTCGTCTAACTCTAATAGGGAACCTATTACTTTTTTAAATAATTCTATTGATTCTGCAATCCTTTCGGAATCTTGAATATCTATAATGTAAAAGAGTAAATCTACGTTATACAAGTAAATTTTGCGTTGTTCGATAAATTTTTCGCGATATTGCTTTTGCCCACCTAGATCCCAAATTGATATAGTCGAGTTTTGTTCTTCAAATATCTTTTCTTCCGTTCTTGCTACTCCTTTAGTCGGCAACGTTTTAATAATCTCAGAATATCGTTTTTTAACCGCATGAAGAAAACTCGTTTTACCTACCTTGTCTAAACCAGTAAATAAAATTTTGATTTGTCGTTTTAAAGAAAAAGGGTCTTTTATTTCACTTGTAAAATCTAACAATTCTCCTCTTAATTCACTGATGATAACTTCATTTTCTTCTAAAGATTTTGCTAATTGAACTTTTGAGGCTGCATTATCGATAATTACTCTTAGATATTTCATGTTTTCATAGAAAAAAACCCTATCTTCCTCATTTATTAACACAGTTATTGTAGCCGCTTTAGCATTTCCTCTTGCTTCTGGATCATAAATTAGAAAAAAGTAAGTTAATCCGTTAAGTTTTAAATCAGGAAAGGGTAATATTCCAAAATAGTTTATTTCTTCTGTAGATGTACTATTTTGATATACTGAATCGCCCATCAGTAAACTAATAGTTTTCATTGCAATTAATAATCGAGAAGCTTCATCCATATTATTTGGCCAATATATCTTTGGAGTTGGACCATCGTCGTCAAACACACTTAAAACAATTGACTTTATGATCTCGGTTTTTGGTTTCGACATAATTCTTTGAAGTATTTTCGATTATCATCAAGATTTAAAAGATATTAAGTAAAGTAAGGCTACTATTAAATCAAAAGATAAATATATATTATTCCTAATTCTTCTAAATCGATTTAAAATAAATACTATTTTAATACTTTAATATATCAAAAAAGAATCCTCTATTAAATGTTTTCAAGATTAATAATAATTTTTCTATAGCATAGCTTCTATAAAGATGAGAACCTTAAATAAAAAAAAAATGTTTTTTACAAGATTTAATAAAAGATAAATAAAAATTTTTAATGAAAATAATTACTTTCTTTTAATAATTATTAAATTGACAATTAACTTTTTATTATGTTTGAAAATAAAATCGTTCATTCCTTACCAGAAGTGCTATACAAGGATAAAGAGGCTAGAGTTGTAAAAAAGAAAAGATTTGAACCTATCCGTATATATAATTCATTACTAAAAGAAACCGAACTTTCAGAACAAGATGCTGAAAAAATAACTCTTGATGTTTTTCGTTTTGTAACATCCTCAAATCTTAAAATATTAACAGCACCCCTCATAAGAGAGCTTGTTAGTTATTCTTTATTGAGATTTGGATTTGAAATTGCCCGCCTACAGAATACTAGAATCGGATTTCCTTATAACGATTTAAAGGATAAAATATCTGAATGCGACAATATTACTGAGTTAAAAGAATTTATTTATACTTGGGTTATTGATGAATTTAATGAAGTTAAAAAATTAATAGAGAATTCAGACATTTCTGAATAATATATTTTTTTTTTTTTATCTTTACAATACTTTAATCATTATATCATTACTCTCCTTTCATTATTAAAAGCATCAACTAAATTTGTATTATGTCTAGGGTTTATTCTTTGCCGTTGGTAAAACATTTTTTCTTAGAGATTTACAACTTATTAAAAGACACGGATTCGGCTGTAACCGAAATATGGTTTGAAATATCAGAAATTGAATTTTTCAAAGATTTTAGCAATTTTGAACTCCGCGATTTTTTAGATAAATTTGATTTTATCTCAATTCGGAAAGGAAACTATATTCACTACATAGTAGTAAATAAAATCGTTTTTATTACGAGATGCCTTCAGTTTTTAGAGTTAGACATTAATCAACTGTCATATCTATTAAACTACGACGGTTTTGAAGCTTTGATCAAAGAGATTTTATCTCAAAACAATTATAAAACAATCAAAAATTTTAGGTTTTCAGATAAATCAGATCTCAAATACGAAACATCTCAGAAAAGATATGAAATCGATGTAATTGGCATTTATCAAAGTTACATATTAGTAATCGATGCTAAGCAGTGGAAACGCAAAGACTCTTACAGTGCTATGAATAAAGCAGCTAATTTGCAATATCAACGAGTAATAGGCTTAAAAAAGAATCCTGAAATTTTATCAAATTTAATACAAGACCTATTAGGAATGAATTTTAACTTTCGAAAAAGGTTACCGTTTATCTTAATTCCCGTTATGGTTACATTAGAATCAAATTGGGTTCGAATTAACGAAAATTACGTTCCTTTAGTAGGAATAGATAAATTTAATTCGTTTTTGCAGGAATTACGAATCAATTTACAATATTTTAAAACTATCGAAGTTAATAGAATTATCGTTCAAAAACAGTTAGTGTAAAAGTGTATAACTATTTTAATAATCCTAAATATTGTTTTACTTGTTTCTTTACTATACTAACAGCAAAATAAATTATTCCTGATTTAACGCGAGGATGTGAAAGAATTATTAGAATCATGTCATCTCCAAATGAATTTTTTGAAATAATGGGTGCGAGGTCTAAAACTCCATCAGTTCCCTTTATGGAGATGTTCAACAAGGTTCCAGCGCTTAAACCTTTGATTATATCGTCTCCAATCATGGATAAATTTTGACCAATTGTTGCAAATAAAGCTTCTGAAATTCTTGATGAAATTGCTGAAGCGAGAATCGTACCATCACTCTTAATAATTGCGGAGGCTTCAATATGTAGGTCCAGCTTCAATAAACCCTTTAAAATTTCGTTCATGCTGGAAGGAGGTATTTTTTCTTCTGGTTTCTCTTGAATTGCTTGCTTTTTTTTTTAATAGATTCTAATGGCTTAACTACTATTTTTTTAGATAAAAAAGACAATACATTTGACATATCTTCTTCTAGTTGCTTTTGCTTTATAAGCACAGACTCCTTTTCAGACGGGGATACGGAAGATTTTTGAGCGACTCGTGATTTTGTATCAGCACCTCTCCTAACTTGTCGGGGTGGTCCGGAAACGCCTTTATCTGCAATAATTGATCCTTTATAAGGTTGAGGCGCAATTTCTTTTAAAATATCTGTATCTTCTTCATCTTCCAGTTCAATTTCCACGAACTCTTCGACGTCTTCATATTCAAGGGGGGTTTGGGTTTCAATAGGATCATCCTCAACTTTGTTTAATTTTTCTGGTTTTGGGATCTCTTGTAGGTCCAAATGAGCTGGTTTAGAAACTTTTTTCTGAGGTTTAATTTCTTTTTTCTCCTTTTTGCTAGGAGACATTCTAATTCTTGGAGGTCTGCGAGAAGTGGGGAGCAGAGCTCCGCATTTTCTACAAACATGACCGCTCTCTTCGTTATTAGTCGCACCACAATTAGAACAAATTATCATTGGGATTATCTCTTTTATCAACTTTTAAAATCAGAAATAATATCGCATATAAAGTTTTTATCTATATATAAGTATAAAAATTCAATTTTATTAATGTTAGCTAAAGCAAATTAAAAATAAAAGGAGTTAACTATAGAGGATCTCTTTTAATAAATTAGCAAAACAATCAAAATCTTCTTTGCTAATATTAGTATCTTGTTTAAGCATAAGTAAATAATAAGGAGAAGAGTCGTCTTTTAAAGCAAGTTGCTTGAAGATGAAATTCTTTCCATACCTTTGCACAATCATGTGATTTTCCTCTTCTTCGCGGCTAGGCTGAGCTTTAGTAAAAACAAATGAATCGTTAAGTGTGAGAAAATATGGAGTGCTTGCAGAGAGGAGATTCTTTGTTTCCTCGTCCTTGTAATAACTGCCTACGATAAGACTATTGTCGTCAAGTAAAACAACACCTTCAGAATATGTCTTTTTACCAAATTCTACGATAGTTTTTTCAATTAATTCTGATTTTGGGTATAAGTTTAAAAGAATTTCAGACATGGCTTTAATGATACTGGGTAAATCGTAGATTGAAGTATTGTAATAAAAGATTTTCTTATACTCTACTATATTTTTTATTTTTTCTTTTAATTCTATTTCAAGGGATTTCATTTCGTTTAATGCGTTTCGTTTTAACGCTGGATCGTATTTGTGGAAAAAAATATAGATACTCGGCTCTATTTCCAGCTTTTTAAATTGCTCTACTACATCTTTAAAATAGCTAATAGATTCAGGTATTCTTGCGCGATTTTGAACATCTATTACATAAACAGCAATCTCAGTGTCGTCGAAATACTTTCCTGGATTCTTTAAATAAGCTATTCTATAGCTAAATTGACCTCCAAGATCCCATTCGGCTATTTCTCGCCCTAGAAATTCAAATATCCTTCTTTGGGCACCTCTTGTTGGCTTTAGAAACGCGATTTTAGAAAATTCCCTCTGTATTGCATAAATAATTGTTGTCTTACCTGCATTATCAAGGCCCGTAAATAGAATTTTACTAGGTGATGTTATAACTTCCCTTTTTACTTTTTTATCTTTAGACAAATATTGAATTGTCAATTGAAATCAATCCTCATAAATATACTCTTATGTATGATAATATATCAAACATTCTTATAAAATTATCCTAAACTTAAATATTAAAATGTTTAGCATATTTTTTCATTAATAAGGGATATTCTGAAAATATGGTAATTATTTTTTTGGTTTATATTAAAATTCAAATCCCTTTCCGAAAAAATCTGTAATATCGAAATAGAAAGTAATTTCTTGACCATCTTCCAATTTCAATTCCAAGACATCATATTTTCTTCCACTATTGTCTTGTAAACTCTGCCTAATTAATTGATAATTACCGAACTTTTTTCGAACTTCAATGTATTCTTGTTCTACGCCTTCGATATTACTGCAATCTGAGATCTTTATAGCTTCTTTAAAAGAAAAGCCGTCTCCTCCACTAATTTTTACCATTCTTAACGCCTTAAAATTATCTTATTAGAATTTTTATTTATTATCTTGATTTTTTTTAAAACTCATTTGGCATGCCATACTTAGTATTAGGTCCTTTTTCAAAAAGCTCGTTTAATTTCTCGACCGTTTCTTGAGCTGTTTTTGCTCCATATATGGTATCGCTTCTTCTATCGTCGATTCTTTTGCCTGCCATTTTAGAGGACCACCCTTCTACTACGCCAGTTAGCGCGACGATTGGTTTCTCGTATATCCAAGCGAAGCATATTTCTGATAAGGTGCCTGCTTTCCCCGCTATCGCGACTACTGCGTCACCACTAAGTACGACAACTATATTTCGCGCTTGAGAAAACGGAACTGGAATGACAACATCAATATATTTATTTGCTAAACGTTTATCTTTATAAGGAATTATGCCTATCGTGAATCCCGATTCTTGTTTCGCTCCTTTGCAGACCGCTTCCATAACTCCAGAAAGTCCTCCGCACACAACTGCATAATTGTTTCTAGCGAGCAATCTTCCCAATTCATTAGCTAATTTCTCCGTTTTTGAATCGATTTGGCTAGAGCCAATTACAGAAATAGTTCCCTTAAATTTATTTTTGAAATTAAAACTCATTGTATTTCAATATCTTATTTTTTTATAATTCCTTATATTGCTCGAATATTTTTATTTTTTTAGAAAGAAAGATAAGGATCCAATAATTAAGTTTTTTTCAAAATGACCTTATTGATCGTCAAATGTCGCAAAATGCTCACCAGATGATCGAGAGCAAAAATCTAAATGTACGAAATTATAATATTATCATATGGAAACAAAACATAGACTAAAACCAAGTATTTTTATAACCCCACATCAAAAGGATTCTTCAATTTACTGCCCAGCTTGTGGACATATCATGGAACAAATTCTTCATACGCCTAAAAAAAAAAAACCAATTTATCAATGTCCTAGATGTAATACCTTTATTCCGGAACAGATTTATGGACTGTTAGATCTCAAATAAATACTAATAACGAGAATTATCATTTAATGTGGGAAATATAGCGTTTCTCGTAGTTTACTTCTTATCGATTAGATTAAACCTTAAGGACAACATTCCTAACATCATTTAGTACAAATATAATTGATCTCTAAAAACCAGGATTTTTTGGATATATCTTAAGAGTTCAAGAACACGTGTCCCACAGTCAAGATATTAAATCTTTAATATTCTATAACATCTAAAGATTTGCTACCATTATTTATTTTTAATCCCGCTTTTTTAATAATTTTTCCAATTAAATTTGCTGACATATCATGGTCTTTAAAGATTTTGATTATTTGTTGAGATTTTTCTTCAGGTGCGGTTAAAATATATGAAGTGGTTAAAAACATCTTAATGTAAGTCTCCAAATTATAGTTTTTCTCGATTAATTTTGGAGGAATAACAATCTTTTCAATATTTATATCTGCACCAACTTCAGAATAATGCATCAGTTGTAAAATAGTTCCAAACACACCTCCGTTAGAAACATCCTTTGACGAGTTGGCAAGATGTTCTTGGGCAACAACATTCATAGATTTTCTTTTATTCAAAACTATTTCAGAATCCTTAAACGTAGTTGTATCCCAATGTAAAATACTTGCTTTTCCTATTTTTCCGTCAAAATCAACTGCTAAAATGATGTTATCGTTTGGTTGTGCATTTTTCGCAGAGATGTAATCTTCTTTTTTAATTTCACCTATTAATGCTGTACTTAGTTCGTAATGTTTTTTCATATTCGTGTGACCCCGAATTACAGGAACTTTAAACTTTTTCGAGCCGGCGCACACACCTTCAATGATTTTTTGCCCAATTTTTTGTTCTTTAAAGGAAATTATCAAACTTGCGGCTATTGGCGTCCCTCCACACGCGTAAATATCATCTACTCCAACCAAGATGGAACTAAATCCAGCGCCAAATGGAAACGTCTCTATAAAAGTAGTTTTAATCCGATCGGTTGTTACTAGCGTGTACATTCCATTATCGTTCTTAACTGCGGCAGAATCTTCTCCTATGTCTGAAAAAATACGAGAACTTTTAAAAGAATTTAAATTTATGAATTGAACTACAGGATCAATACTTTTCTTTTCAATTATGTTACTATTATTTTTAATACATTCAGCAATTTTTTTTAACATTAGTGTTCTAGTAAAAAATCTATTATTATTAAATAATTAACTTTCCTACCTTTATTATCAAAAAATATTATTACAGAAAGTTCTATGTTCGATGATTTAATTGAGTCTTCTATAGTCAAAGGACTAGTGTTTTGCGCCTACGACAAATTAGGTCCTCAACCAATTTATATGTTCCCTAAATCAATTAAGGGGAACAATTTAGGATCTGAAAATAAAGAAAAGATAGTTGGAAAAGGGCTTAAAATGTCTTTAAGAGATTACATGCAAATCTCAATTAAAACCTTAAGCCTTCTTCTCGGGGACGGGATGCTATTTAATAAAGACTACGCTTTGCTAAAGCAATACCAATACTTTGGAGTTATCCCATTTCCAGATTTTCATTTAACAGCACTTACATTTTTTCATTTTGTTGAAGTAAAATTTGATGAAGCTCCTTTAGCAACTGCTTTCTGCATATTAGTAGACGAGAATCATCGTGGTTTTTTGTATAACAACATTAATCGACTAAAAAATATTATTATCGATTTCTTTAACCAGTTTGATAAAATAATTACTGAAGAGTTTCAACCACAAGAGAAAGTAGAGCGTTATTTCGAGAGCTTTTTAAAAAAAATAATCACAATTGAAAAAACTCCATCGACGCCTATTACATCGCAAAGAAAAATGAAAATTTTATTCGCGGGTCTTGACGATAGTGGGAAGACGAGCTTTTTACTTTCAATAGATAGAAAATTTTCAAAATTGATTGGATTAAGACCTACGAGGGGGGCAGATGTAAGTTCAATAGAAGCACTGGGGGCTACAATTTTTCTATGGGACTTAGGTGGGCAAGCGGCCTACCACGAAAAATATCTTAGTAAAGCACAGATCTATTTATTCGAAGCAGATTTGCTTTTCTATTTCATTGATATAAAAAATAAAGCCCGGTTTGAAGAAAGCATAGAATACCTTAAAAATATAAAAAAAGCGTTAGCTCGACTAGAACAGGCTACTCCAATTATCTACATTTTCTCGAAAGGAGACTCCGACATAATTGACTCTAAAGAAATTAAAAATAACTTAAAAGTAATAAAAAATAAGTTAGCTAAAATTTCTTTAGACAAAAGCCCTGAAATTTACATAACAAGCATATTTCAAATTTTTACTATTTTAAGAGCCTTTTCTTCAGGTATAGCCAAGTTAAGTCCAAACAGGGACTTAATCGAACATAACCTTCACACTTTTTCGTCAAAAACTGACGCATGTTTGACGCTCTTATTAAGTAACGATGGATTAGTATTAGCTGAATTTTATACTCCTGAGGCAATGAATATCACAAAAATGCAAAAATCTGAGGATTTAATGACCGTATTTGAAGTTGTAGCTCCACAATTTGCCATATTATTTAAAATTTTTTCGAAATATAAGGCTGCAGAGAAAGACGAAGCGATATTTAAAGTTTCAAACTCAGTTATTTTATTTAAGAAAATTAAGGTTTTACATTACGATATGTTCATTCTTTTCTTATTAGACAACGAGAACACAAAAGAAAAAATTAATCAAAATATTCAAGATTTCCTTGATCGTACACAAGATTTACTAATAAGGTATATCTCTTAAAATATGTGCTTCAATGGGGTCCGTTCTGAAATCTTTTTTCGTAAAATTCTTTTTCGATAATACGAATTAATTCCTGAAATGAGAGACATGGCGGGAATGATGCACTTAGCGAACTTAACCGGACCAAATAACACAAAATCGCTTCCAGCATTAACGCAATATGCCATTAATGATGCAATACCACCACATCTAGCCGAATCGCCGTATTTTTTAACGAAGTCCCATCCATAAATTGCGTTGGCGGGCGCGAATCCTACGGGTAATCCTAATTCAGATTTTACTAACCTCGTCGTCTCAACGTTAATCGCAATCGAAGGTAAGTCTAAAACTGCAGTATCTATCATGAAATTTTCTATGTTAGCTCTTTTAGCCTTTAATATTAAATCGTTCTTTAGAAAATCTAATTTCTGCTGAGGTAATATGTATCTGTTTCCAAAGGCTAATAAAACCGCGTGCTTTACCCCAATTTCTTTTAATTTATTTAGACTCTCTTCGCTTGTAGCCTCGTCGATACTGTTCAAAATAGCTCTATCTAATAAACCAATCTCTTTAAGTCCTTCCATTGTCGGAATGCGCGAAGCGTCGTTTAATCCGTCAACTAAGAAGGGATAATCGACGACATCAGCGACATATTCGCATTCTTTTAATAAAGCATCTGGATAACCCCCAACTACATCAACTATCCCTTGCATTCCCGTCTCTTCGATAATTTCGGAATATTCGTTCAACTCTTGTTCGACAAGCTTTTTGTCGATTTCACCTTTTTTTTCATCCAACAAAGCAGCGTGATTGGCGTAAAAAACGGTGGCAATCATTACAACGGGGTTTTCGCCCGGTTGACCTCCGATTCGTGTCGTTCCAATTTCAATAATTTTTTGTTCTTTTTCAAAATTTAGCATAATAAACATCAATTACATTTTTTTTATTGAATAATTTATTGAACTAATAATATATTTTAATTATTTTTTACCTTTTTTAGATTCTTTCAAGAGTTTAAATCTCTTACTAAGTAAAGTACCAATATATATGATAGATATGATGAATTCAGGGATCCACTTATGTAATAAGAGAATAATTATTGCTGCGACAAAAGAACTAGCAGCGCTTATTGAAACATGAATGCTATCCCAAGGATAACCGAGATAATATAACTCTATCTGAATTAACATGCGAATAATATTTACCACATAAAAGATCAACGAAGAAATTACTAACGATTTAGTTTTTCTCCAGATAATATCTTTATTTGTTTCTCTATCTTGAGAATGGGGAGTGCATATAATAATTCCTGCAAAAACACAGATTGCTTGAACTCCCGTACAAAAGGTTTCAAAAGAAATACTACCTAATGGATCACCATTAATATTGCCACTTAAAAAATCAAAACTCCAATGGTGTGTACCTATTGGAGAATAATTAGCATTTACTCCAATATCAAAAAATAAATTAAGAAGATATACTGTTTGCTTAACTACGATTTCATGCAACCAATACTGGGATTCTGTGTCAAAAAAGAAATATATCAGAAAAGCCAATATTGGAGTTCCAACGGCTAAAATTACGAGTGAATTAATCGAAAACATGTATTTCTTGTTTTCAAACTCTATAACGGGTTTATTTGACTTCGCTCCTTCTTCTAATTCTTGTTCGTAACTAACATCTTTAGCGCTTTTAACATATTTGTCTGTTATAATATAACTTAAGACTACAAGTAAAGGTATCATAACTAAGCCAAAATTATATTTTGAAGTAGATTCCATTAAAGAAATCGAAAGTCCTATAACTACTGAAAAGAGTAAGTTAAAAAAATATAGTAATAAAACTTCAATCTTTTTTTGGTTTTCATAACCACCGCTAATAAATTTTAAAACGAAAAGCGATTGAAACAAAAACAGTGCAAGTGTTAGGACTAATAAAATGACACTATAAACCTCAGGCTTAATAAGTGGTATTAATAAACCACAAAAGAAGCCTATAATCAAAATTATTGAAAATACCAACCAGATAACATATTTATTGTCAAAAAAAGTTTTCATAACAACCCGATTCTAAAAATGATTAATACATATAATTGATTAATTCTAAAAAGACTTATTACAAAATTTAAATGTCAATTATATTTAAGATTATTTGTTAATTTCTTTCTATTCGCGCTTTAAATAAGCTAACACGATCGTTAAGAAATATATTTAAAGACAGTTCGTACTAAAGACATTCTCTAATCATTTTTACGAGATTTCGAGCTTTACTTTCAATATCGGCTTGGGTACTTATTATTTATTTTTATTGAGAATAAAAAAAATTAGATGATTGGGTACATTTCAAAAAAATAAAAGAAAATGAAAGAATTTTTTTTTAAGGCTTTATTTTTATTGTTGAGTAATTATAAAAAACTAAATTTAGAAAAAAAAAGGGAGATTTAAAATGGAAGAAAGTAATGAAAATAAAGAAAATATCGATGTTAATGAAGTAATTGCTGAAAAGGAACAAGAAAAAGAAGAACCAACTGAAAAAATCGCAACTGAAGAAACTAAAGCAAAATTTACTTTTAAATGTACCCGATGTGATAATTGTTGTCTAACTCGTGGACCAATACCAATAACTTTTTGGGATCTTGAATTATGGGCTAAAAATGGTGTAGTTGCTAACTTTTTACCATATTTAGATATATATCACAAACCAGATGGCGGAATAGATTTGATCTTTAAACCTTTACCACCTCCTCCGAAAGAAGGAGAAGAAAAAACTCCGAGAGACCCCTTTGGAAATGTCCCGATCGAAGAGTTATTAGAGGAAAAATGCCCGCTATACAATAAAGACCAGAAAAAATGTTTAGTCTACGATAACCGTCCTTTGAGTTGCAGAACATATCCTTTAGAATTTGACGGAAAAAATTTTACGGTCGTTGATGTCGATTGCCCTGGTATTGGAGAAGAAGGTATGGGTAAAGAAGACTTAAAGGAGATGAGGGAAACGGCAAAACAAATGTTTTACGAGCTAACTCGAATTCGAATATCGATACCTGTTTTGAGCCAGATCATTTCACAAAAAGTTATGATAGATTTAATGCGGCAAAACATGGAAGCAATGAGTAAAATGAGCGACGAGGATCGAACAAAACTCGATGAAATTCTAAAAAAGGAGAAAGAGCCTCAACCTGATTGATTTTTTGTTTTATTATCACTTTAGCAATTTGAAATAAGAGATTATGAATGAAATTACTATTGGCAATTCTAAAATAAAGTTAATTCAAGGAGATATTACAGAAATAAATGCTGATGTTATTGTAAACGCAGCAAATGCTCAATTAATTTTAGGTGGCGGAGTCGCTGGAGCCATAAGACATAAAGGAGGGGCTTTAATTCAAGAGGAATGTAATAAAATCGGGGGGAGTTTCGTTGGTGGAGCAGTTATTACCACAGGTGGAGATTTAAAGGCAAAATATGTGATTCACGCTATTGGGCCGCGTATGGGCGAGGGCAATGAAGATGAAAAATTAAAGAATGCCACATTAAATAGCCTTAAATTGATGGATGAGCACGAATTAAAAACCATCGCGTTTCCAGCGATATCCACGGGTATTTTTGGGTATCCTATAGAGAAATGTGCTAAAATAATGATTTCTACTGCGAAAGAATACTTATCTGGAGAAACTCAAGTTGAAGAAGTGATTTTTTGCTTATATTCAAAACCAGTTTTTGAAGTTTTTGAAACTATGTTATAATTTTAATAAATAGGAACTAATATTCGCTTTAAATTAAAAATAAAGGATCAATTTCTATTTTTTTTTGTATAAAAAAAGAAGATTTAAAAATGTGAAATAGATTATTTTTTTGACTCCATATTTTAATCACTTAATTTCTACTTTTTTTTTTTGAACATATTTTTAATAAAAAAAATAGCTTTTTCTAATATTTAATGAAATATTTAATAATTTTATTAAGAATCAAATACTAAAAAAAATGAATACAAGAATTAAGCGAGTAATGAGTAAGCTATGACCGAATATGATTTTCGATATATTAAGTTTTTTGACGATGTTAGAGTAAACGATGTGGATATTGTTGGAGGTAAAAACGCATCTTTAGGAGAGCTTTTATCGTTTGGCATTCCTGTTCCACTTGGTTTTGCCGTCACCGCTAAAGCTTACGATTACATTCTAGAAACTAATTACTTTAGAATTAAAGACGAGGAGATAACTCTAAAAGAATATATTAAGAGAGATATCAACAAGATTTCTAAAGAGCTTAAAAAAGAAGATATTAAATCAATTCAAAAAGTCGATAAGTTTTGTGCGAACATTCGG
>JAUWHC010000298.1 GCA_030606095.1 Promethearchaeota archaeon
TTTTAAAAAAGCCTTTATTTTTCCTAATGAGACCTCCAACGCCAAGAATTACTCTATCTTTATTTGGAAACAACCAATTATATCCATATTTTAAAAACCCAAATGAAATCATAGGATGATTAAAAAGGTCTTTATCTAAATCCTTTCTATCGATAAAACACTCAAGTCCTGTAGCTAAATTATAATTCCATTGCTCTTTTCTAATTATTTGATTACGGATAAATTCCTGCTTTACTATGCTATTAGCTCCATCAGCACCTATAATAAAATTTGATTTAAATTTATCACCTTTCGCTAAACTTATTTCACAAGTGGTTAAATTTACATTCTCGACTTTATCTCCTTCGATTACGTCTACACCTGCTTTCTTCGCCTTGTCCAAAAGGAAATTGTCGTATACTATCCTATCCACTAAATAAAAAGGAAACCGGGAAATATTGCTTGACATAATCCTTTCTACTTTATAATTAATTTCAAAACGATTCGTAAAATAATTTATAATATGCTTATCCAGAAGTGATTCCACTGTTTCACCGAATACTCTATTTAATAGCTTAAAGGTTTTGAAGGTCAGAATGCCTCCACATAGCTTCTGTCGAGGAAAAATATCTTTATCGATTATCTGTACATTGAGTCCGAGTTTCTTTAATAAATAACCCGCAGTAGATCCACCTGGACCTCCACCAACTATGATAACATCGTAATCAACACTTTGTTGAGATATTTTATTCACCTAATTTATTTGATATGACTTTTCTTTATCCTATAAAAATAATAATATGATCAATAATAAACTCGCTTTTCTATTTATAATTTTATTTTTAGGTTTGAAACCTTGAAAATTATAACATTTCTCTAATTTGTAGAATAAAGCTTAAAAAAAGAATTGCATATTAGTTAATTATACTTTCTTGTAAAAACTAATATAAACTCCGATTATTCAATTAAAAATCTAGGAATGAATAAACAAAATAAGAGAGATAGAAATTGAGTATATTAGAAGAACAGTTTCTACTGTTTAAAATAGACGAAGAAAAAGAAGACTTCGAAGAAATTAAAATTACAGTAAATCCCTTATGTACTTTATTGGATCCAAAATTTATTTTTTTAATTGTAGATCCACTAGATAAAGAGATTTGGATTTGGCATGGCAGCAATGCAACTATAAGAATGAAGTTTATAGCAACTCAAAAAGCACCAAAAATTCGAGACAAATATGGAGTAGATTTTAAAATCTCAGCTGTTGATGAAGGAGACGAATCTCCCAAATTTAAAGAAATAATAGGTTTAGAATGAAATAAATTAAAGTTTCTACAACAAATATAGAAACAAAATTAAAAGTTTTAGCCATAATATGTAGACATAATTCTAAATATTATTAGTGTATGTCAAAACATTCGTGAAATTAATCTTTCACGAAAAAATATTTTTATAGTTTATTTGTGTGGTCAAAAATATATTTAATAATATTTAAATACAAGTTTTTTCGCTTTATAATAGGTATTAAAATGACAAAATTATGATTTTGAAAAATCTTAATGAACATTTAGACAAATAAGAATTAAATAGTCTAAAAATAATGTAAAGTGAGGAATATCGTAAATAAAACGAAAGCTTCAAAAAAAAGATTTAAAACATTATTTAAAGGAATCCCTATTCCAACCTATTCGTGGCAAAAGATTGATGATGATTTTATTTTAATAGATTATAACGATGCTGCTGAAAAAATAACTAAAGGAATGATTAAGAATTATGTAGACACAAAAGCTTCAGAAATGTATAAAAATCAACCAGAAATCTTAGAAGAATTCTATCGCTGTGCTAACGACCATGTTAGTATTTTCAGAGAAATGAAGTATAGTCTCAAGTCTACGGGAGAAGAGAAATTTTTGTCAGTAATGTATGGTTTCATCCCCCCAGATTTAGTTCTTGTTCATACAGAAGACATTACGGAAAAAAAAGAAGCTTTAGAAAGATTGAAAAAATCCGAAAAAGAATTAAAAGCATTGACATTAGAGCTAAAGCAAAGAATTGGTATATCTGAGGTAAAATATAGAACCATTTTCGAAAATACTGGAACTGCGACAGTCATGATAGAGGAGGATACAACGATTTCGCTTGTAAATGGGCAGTTTGAAGAACTTTCTGGTTATTCAAGGGAAGAGATCGAATGGAAAAAAAGTTGGATAGAGTTTGTTATCGAGGAAGATTTGGAAAGAATGAAAAAAATCCATAACTCCCGGAGAAAAGATCCAGAATCTATTATAAAAAAGTATGAATTTTGTTTTGTCAATAAAGAAGGTACTATTCGAGATATACTCCTAGTTGCCGATGTAATTCCTGGGACTAAAAAAAGCGTAGCATCTCTTTTGGATATCACCGATCGTAAAAAAGCGGAAGAGAAAATAAGAAAAAGCAAGGAATTTATAGCTGAAATCACTTCAAATATACCTGGTCTGATTTTTCAATATGAACTTAATACTAAAGGAAAAGAAAAATTCAATTTCATCAGCGATGGAATCAAAACATTAATGGAGGTTGAACCTGAAGCAATTTTAGCTGATAGTAAAGCAATATGGAATACTTATCTGGAGGAATATCTCCCTGTGATTATGGAAAAAATCAAGGAATCAGAAGAAAAACTTATCCCTTGGCATGTTGAATACCAATTAAGAACTGCAAAAACTAGCACTATTAAGTGGGTGGAGGGATTAAGTATTCCCAAACAATTCCCAAATGGAAACATAGTCTGGAATGGTTGGGTACGGGATATCACCAAGCGCAAAAAAGCAGAGGAAAATTTAAAAGAATCTGAAAAAAAATTTAAAACCCTAAGTAACGAGTTAGAATTGATTCTGGACCATATCCCAGCATTAGTTTTTTATAAAGACACAAAAAACAACTTTATTCGAGTAAATCAATATTTTGCCGATAGTTATAATTTAAATAAAGAAGAAATTAAAGGTACAAGTTGTTTTGACCTTTTTACTAAAGAACAGGCACAAGCCTGTTGGGACTATGATTTAGAGGTCATTTCAAGTGGAAAACCTAAATTAAATGTCGAAGAGTTATGGGATATTGATGATGGTTTAAGCTGGGTATTAACCGGTAAAATTCCTTATTATGATGAAAAAGGGGAAATAAAAGGAATTATAGGAATGTCAATTGATATTACAGAAAGTAAAAAGCTAGAAGAAGAACTTAGAGAATCCGAAGAAAAATTTCGATATTTATTTAATAATGCACAAGTAGGGTTATATTGGTCAGGAATAAGCGATGGCAAAATTTTAGAATGTAATGATACTTTTGCCAAATTATTTGGATATAATACGCGAGAGGATTGTTTAGCAAATTATAATACTATTGAACATTATATCGATCCAAATGCGCGGAGTGAAATATTAGAAGAAATCCGTGATAATAAAGAAGTTAAGAATTATGAAATACATGTCACCAAAAAAGATGGTACTCCCATTTGGGTGAATATCTCTGCTCGAATGTTTGAAAAGGAAGATCGTATTGAAGGTGCCGCTATTGATATCACTGAGCGCAAGATAGCAGAGGAAAAAATATTAGAATCAGAAGAAAAATATAGAGAAGCGTACAATCGAGCAGAGTTCTATAAAGACTTATTCGCGCACGATATTAACAACATATTACAAAGTATTTTATCTGGAATACAGATTAACCAATTAATTGTCGATAATCCTGAAAAACACGATAGCTTAAAAATAAACTCTGAAATTATTAAAGAGCAAGTCAATAGAGGGGCAAAGCTAATTTCAAACGTGCGAAAACTCTCTAAACTTGAAGAAACAGGACGAAATTTAGAGAAAATTGAAATTCTTAATGTTTTAAAAAATACGGTTTCTTTCGTGAAAAAATCTTATAAGGGTAAAAATCTGGCCATTCTAGTCGATTCTATTGGAGAAAAACTCTTTATTAAAGCTAATATTTTTTTGGAGGATGTGTTTGAAAACCTTTTAATTAACGCAATAAGACATAACAAGAATTTAATGATAGAAATTACCGTTAGAATTTCAAGAGAACAAAAAGTAGGCATAAATTACCTTAAAATAGAATTTATAGATAACGGTTTTGGAGTGGCAGATTCTATG
>JAUWHC010000255.1 GCA_030606095.1 Promethearchaeota archaeon
GATAGAGAAACTTCTAAAGACGCGTTCGAAAAGCTTGGATATAATATTTTCAAGGAACGATATGGCGTTAAGGTATACGATATTTTTGAAAGACCATTCGAAAAAGTAGAGCTAGCTGAAGGAGTATCCGCAAAAATGAATTCAGATATGCTTCAATCAGATTTTTTAATAGATGTCCCTGTTCTCAAAACTCACGCTCAATGTATTGTCTCGCTCGGGTTAAAAAATTTGAAAGGTTTGATTAACATTCCGTCGCGTAAAAAGTTCCATGGCGATGATCCTAAATTTACTCTTCATTATAATGTGTCTAAACTAGCGAATAAAGCACCACCTAGTCTTACAATCATTGATGGGATTTATACGCTTGAGAGGGGACCAACATTTGACGGTAAAGCCCACAGAAGCGACATTTTAATCGCGTCAACTAACATTCTTTCAGCAGATTTAGTTGGTTCGAGTTTATTAGGCATTGAACCTATAGCCGTCCCTCATTTGGTTCAAGCGGCTAAAGATAGAAATCGCCCAATAGATTTATCTGACATTGAAATTAAAGGAGAAACCATAGAAGATCTTGCCGTTCCTCACGGATGGGAATTTATATACAAGAATAACAATACCTTGCCTCTCTCTTATGCTAAAGCGGGTATTGGAGGAATAAAATATCGTAAATACGACGAAACAATGTGTACATATTGTAGCTTTTTTAATGGCGTTATTTTGATGGCAATTAAAGAAGCGTGGAAAGGTAAGGATTTTGATAATGTAGAAATTTTAACGGGGAAAATAATGGAACCATCTCCAGGAATGAACAAAACAATTTTGCTTGGACAATGCCAATACAATAAAAATAAAGACCATCCAGATATCAACGAACTTATAGCGATTAAAGGATGCCCTCCTGAAGTCGACGGCATACAAGAAGCGCTGAGAAAAGCAGGGATTCGAGCTCCATCTTACATCTTTAAAAATATAAAAATGGCTCCACTGCTATTCTTAAACAAATACAAGGGAAAACCTGAATTTGAAGAACACTTCTATCAAATAAATTAAAATTTTTTTATATACAAGTTTCTACACAATTCGTTCTTTACTGAAAAAAGAAATGTAAGACTCAAAATAAAAAAGTAAGATTTAAATGCCTACTTATCTTTTTATAATTTGATAAGAATGGAAATAAAATATTGTAGGATTTCCTCAAAAGGACAACTCACTATTCCTAAGGATTTTCGAGAACAACTCAAACTTCATGAAGGAGATGAAGTCATTATCTATATCAAAGATGAGGGAATAATTATCAAGTCTAAAACCAGACATTTAGGTATGCTTAGAGGATTATTAAGAGAAGAGATTACTTTAAATAAAGCAATAGAATTCATTCAATCTGAAAGGCAAAAATGGAGGTTATAGGTTGAAATCTTTTATTGTTGATACTGTAGCTTTTTTAGCTTATTTATCTGATAATCTTCCAACTAAAGTAGATGAGTTGTTTAAAAAAGCAGAGAAAAAGCAAGTTAAATTATTATTACCCTCAATTGCTTTAGGAGAAACGCTATATACAATCTATAAAGGTAAGGAAATCTTTGGAAATGAAATCCCCTTAGAAAAAATTGAATTAATTTTTCAAATTCTTGAAGAAGAAGAAATCATTCAACTTTCTAATTTAGATATACCTACATGGCGGATTTTTAATGGATTAAATATACCAGAACTCCATGATAGAATGATAGTAAGTACTTTTTATCAGCATAAGGCATCTGCTATTTTAACTAGTGATAGTGAGATTGCTGAAA
This sequence comes from Promethearchaeota archaeon, assembly GCA_030606095.1. Taxonomy (GTDB): domain Archaea; phylum Asgardarchaeota; class Lokiarchaeia; order Sigyniarchaeales; family SOKP01; genus SOKP01. Next base: position 1,791 of record JAUWHC010000255.1, read on the forward strand.
TTACCCCAATAATCTGGGAGTAGCATTCAAGGATTAAATTTTGTTCTGAATAATAATCTTTCTCACATAATAAATTTATAAAGAAGCGTAAAAAAAATAGTATAATTTATTGTTCCTTTGAAGTTAATAGAAAATAATAACAAATTTAGCTATTTAAATCCATTACAAAAAGATTTAGCGTTTTTAGGGTAATATCGCGTGATTATAGCCCCTTCCTAATAGCGTATATCTCCGCCCTTCGCATAGCTTTTCAGAATATTTATTCATTAACTTTCCTAACTTAAAATGGTCTTCGGGATATATCAGTTCATAAAATTAAATATTTATTTTGAATAAAAACAAAACCTCTACTTTTAAAACGATAATTTTATATTATAAAAGGTTTAATATATTGTTAAAAAAAACCTTAGGTTTATCTAAAGTGGTAATGCTTAGTTTTCGAAACAAAATAGGGATGATTATTTTTATTAGTATGCAATGTTTTTACGCTATACTTTTTTTAAATCGTATTAATCTTCTATGTAATTATTCAAATTTTGCTAAAAACCATAATTTTAAAATAAATAGTGTAGAAATTGAGGAGAATTTATAATTTAAATCGTGATAGTTTTGATGGTTTACAATAGTTTAAATAAAAATATTGCCAAGGTTTCATACGTTTTTAATAATTTCAATAAAGGTCTGATTTAACTAACCAAAAATCGAAAAGTGAGTATATTGAGAGGTAAAAAGTTAAAAATAAGAAATAGAAAGATTACCGTTTTACTATTTGCTCTATGTTTTATGATATCTTCTGGTATTAGCCAATTTTATTTCGGAAATTATAATGATATTTCTCTTGGAGAGCAAAATATGGATCAAATTTCAGATATAAATGTGATTACTGACCTGAAAACAGCCGCAAATGAGCCAAATGGAAAACCGTTATTAATTCATCAACACTCTACTATTTCCAACACTTTTTTCCCCCCCTCTTTACCGACAAATGTTAGTTTCACTTTATTAGAAGGATGGACTTCGAAGAATGTTACAATCCATTATGATGGAGTATCCCATCGAAAGGATTGGGTAATAAATGGTTCTTTTGATTCAGGTGAATCTCCATGGGAATATTTTACAAACAATACAAACTTTGTACAAGAACCTTGGCTAACTTATGAAGGTGAAGATTGCGTAGGAATCACAATTAATAAAGGTCAAAGTTTTCTTAAAGGAGACTATAGCTATTTTGAAGAAAATTTTACTATTCCAGAAATTTCAGTATCAAATACATTAGCAAGTTTATCTATGAATTATTATCTGGAGCCACAAGGATTCGATCCTTCTAATGACATAAGTGCTTTTGTTTCAATTGATATTGGAGGAAATAAAATAAATACTTCTGGAATACTTTATAATTTAGTTGAAGGTTTTTGGACTGAGATGAGTATAACATATGATCTTTCTAATTATGTTCAACAACTCCCTGAGAATATTACATTACGGGTAGGTCTTAATGTAGAAAGTGATATTGGTGCAACTCCTCCAAGTCAACATCAAGAAATATATTTTGACAATATTGAATTTGAAGTCTGGACTAAACCTAATGAACCAAATTTAATAATAGCTGAAGATGTTGAATTTACTTTAGAGTACTCCTATCAAAATATTACTTATGGCAAGGGAAAAACCTTTATAGATGTAGAAAGAAGTAGAACTGGACTTAGTGATATTAAATTCACGATCTCGAAAAATGACACATTCACCGAGGATTTGAACGTCTATAATATAACAGTTACTTCAGAAGCAATAAAAATTTTTAATTCAACTATAGGTTTGCAAGATGGAAGCTTGTATATAAATGGCATACCTACAATTTGGCAAACAGAATGCTTTATTGACATTCTTCCTTACACTTATTTAAATAACTGGGCTGAGATAAATAAACCTAGTGACTGGAATATCACTTCTGTTTTGGATGGATATAATCAAGACCGCATAAGTGGTTGTTCTGGGACAGGTTTAGGATCTACTAAATTTACAATACCTGAAGGTGTTTTTAATCAGGGTTTATGGAAAATTGAGGCGACTAGTTGGAATTATATTACTGATGGGAATATTGGTGTTTGGAACGGATCAAAATTCGTCAGCCAATCGACTCTTACTTATAATGATAGATTTCAGGTGAATGTGACATTAAATAATACGATCTCTCCTCTCGAAAATACGCAAATTAATTGCACGATTAAGTATCCAAATGGAACTATTTTCTGGTACGGTAATCAAGAACTACAAGCAGCTTCTTACAATGTAAAATTTGGTAATTTTACAGTTGGTTCTAATATGTCTGTTGGCGATTATCAGGTAATAGTTGAATGGACAAATAATAATACTTATTTAACGAGAGATCAAGTGGGATTCGCAGAATTTGGGTTTAAATTATGGCACCATACTAATTTAACAGCAGTAAATTCCGATTTTGAACAAGTAGCTGGAGCTCCTCTTCTGATAAAGGTGAGATTTTTAGATGACGATATTAATGAGCCAGTACATTTTGCTTCTGTCAAATATAATTCTACATTTGGTGCATCTGGAGAAATGGAATATCGTGGTTCGGGTGTTTATTCCGAAGATATAGACACGAGTTCCTTAGGTTTAGGAAATTATGATTTTTCGTTTAATACTACCTTAGAATTTTACGAGAATGAAACTGCTATCGAACTAATTCATTTAAAAATTATTAATCAATCTTTGGCATTAGAAGTTCCTTCCGCGGCGATTAATGCTATGGCGAATAGCTATGCTATCTGTCAAGTAAATGTTACAGGTGCAATTTCTGGTGCTTTAATACCCGGAGATGCTAATATTACAACAGATTGGGATAATCCCTATCAAGTAACAAATCATGCAAATGGTACTTTTACTCTAAACTTTTCTACAATTGATATACCTAC
>JAUWHC010000221.1 GCA_030606095.1 Promethearchaeota archaeon
ATCCGGAGAACTTGGCGTGGGTTGTATCCTATGACGCCAGATGGAAATCCGATTATTGGTAAGATTGATAGCATTAGAGGTTACATAAATGCTGTAGGGGCGTGTGGACAGGGTTTTATGATAGGACCTGGACTTGGCGAATTGTTAGGTCGCTTAATTACAAATAAAGCGAATCAAAAAGATAAAGAAATCTTAATTGAACTCAAATATGGTCGAGATTTTTATAAAGTAGAAGATTTAAAGTAAAAAAAAATATTAATCTGATATAATCCTTTATTATTTAAGATAAGATTATAAAATAATGAAAACAAGTAAAAAGAAAAGTAAAAGTGGTATTAAAAATGATACGACATCTATTAAAAATTTCAGATTTTTCTAAAGCCGAAATTGAGAAAATTATTAATAAAGCAGTAGAGATGAAGGAAAATCCTAATAAATTTGATTCTACTCTAAAAGGAGAAACGCTTTTAATGGTATTTGAAAAACCTTCGCTAAGAACTAGAATATCTTTTGAGGTAGGTATGCAACAATTAGGAGGACATGCAATTTTTTATTCAATAAAAGATTCTCCTCTCGGTAGGAAAGAAAATATTCACGATACAGCGAAGTCTGCAGCAAGGTATGTTAATCTAATAGCAGCAAGGTTATTTAAAAGGCATGACCTTTGGGATTTAGCTCAATACGCAGAAGTGCCTGTAATCAATATGCTTGATGATTTCGCACATCCATGCCAAATGATGGGTGATTTCTTAACTATAAAAGAAAAAAAAGGTAGATTGGAAGATTTTAAAATTGGTTACTTTGGAGATGCGTATAATAATGTTACTTACGATCTAATGCGAATAGCAGCGATGTTTGGTCTAAGGTTGGATGTTGCTTGTCCTAAAGGAGCAGAATTCTTACCTGAACAAGTAGTTCTTGACGAGGTATCTCAACTTTCAAAAGAAACTGGTGCAAAAATTGAAGTCGTTCATAATGCTTTTGATGCTGCAAAAGACTCTGATATCATTTATACCGATTCTTGGATGTCCTACGGCATTCCAATTGAAAAGGAAGAAGAACGGAGAAAAATATTCATGCCATACCAAGTTACACAAAAGATAATGGAAGCTGCAAAACCAGACGCAATTTTTATGAATTGTTTACCTGCAAAACGAGGTTACGAACAAACTACTGAAGTTATAGATGGATCTCAATCATTTGTCTTTGATCAAGCAGAAAATAGATTACATAGTCAAAAAGCAATAATGCTCTTTTTGCGAGAAAAATTTTAAATAGTAAGTTAGATATTATTATTTTTTCAATTTTGGAGAGAGGACTCCCCGAATCTCTCATATCTTTTATATTTAGAATTAATTCATTAATTCAAGATATTATTAATTAAATTTCAATCTCATATAACAAGAAAATAAAAAAAAAGAGGATTAATGATTATAATTTTTATTTAACTTCATTTATTCAGTTTTTTCCCAATCAAAATCAAGTGTTACATATTTCTTCGTATAAAAATATGATACAAGCAATATTACAGAGCAAATTGGCCCCCATATAACTAAACCTATAGAATAAGTTGAAGGTCCAACCGTAATATCAGGTAATGATGTAATTAAACCTATTACAAGAAGTCCTACAGCTTGGAATATATTTAGAATTATACTTGGAAAGCCAATATATATACCAGCTTTTAGGTCTCCAGTTCTTTTTTCATCATCTTCAGCGAGATCAGCGTACATAATATATGGGAATAAAAACCATCCTGCGAGCGTTAAAGCGATAACAAGAATAAAGAATATCCCCAGAATTAGATATGAATCCATGGGTATAAGTCCCAATAAGGTTATTGGAAAAGTTATTACTGCAAAAAGAAATATATATAAAAGAACTTGTTTTTTCCCTTTTTTTTCTATCAATTTTCTCCATATATATAAGAATCCAAAAATACCTAAAAGCAGAAAAATAGCAACAATTAAATAATCCATGGTACCTAAAGCTAACACCACCAAAGTATATTTTAACATTAATGTAGTTGCAATGGCCCAAGCAAAACCTGAGATACCTTGCATAAGGACAACTCGCATATAATTTTTATTTTTTACGATAATTTTTAAACTCTCAATTAAATTCGTTTTGATCTCATATTTCGGCTCTGTCGGAATTAAAAAGATGGCCAATAAAAATGATGCAGTCACTATTATTCCAAATAACAGCGTAATTATTAAAAATTCAGTAGGTATAACATTTGGTTCAGCTGTAATTTTTGCAAATACTTGCGTTAATATAACCATTGTTACAATTGCCATGAGCCCATTTCCAATCCAATTAAAAGTATTTTGGAATTGAGAAACTTTCGGACGTTCATTTACTTCAAATTGTTCAGCCATCCATGCTTGATATGGTGTTGTTACTGCGTATGAAATTCTAAATAAGATATCCCAAACTAACATCCACATAAATAATGCGTTTTTATCTTGCATATCAGGTAAAACCAAACCAGGCAATAGTAAAAAAATAAACGATATTCCAAGTAAGGGAGCAAATACAAGAACATATGGTTTTCTTCGTCCCCAACGAGTATATTTAGCGTCACTAACCCATCCTAATGAAAACTGAGCAGCAGCTATAGCTAAGTAGCCCATTGCTTGAGCAAAAGCAGCGAGAAAAGGGTGTACTCCATATGCATAAGAATATAACGTGAATAAAGCAAGACCCTCAATTCCAAGAACTAAAGAAGATCCAAATCTTGGAAAACTAAAAGTAATCATTTTACCGGTTGTACTTTTACTTCTTTCTATTTGTTTTAATTCATTCATATTTTTTACCTAAATTTTTTTTTTTAAATAAGAGTAAGATAATCAATTAAAATCAATGGAATAAAATGTTATTAATCTATTGAAAAATAATAAAATATTAAATTTTTTTTTTTTAATTTCAAATTAATTTTTTCCGGCCAATCGAGGATTGAATAAATACATTGGATCTCGAAACCTATCTTTCATCACCCGTAAAAGAAATCTTCCACTTGCAGGATCGTAACTTGCTCCAATTATTCCAATAGTTCTTGGAAAGAATAATCTGTTAAAATCTATTTTTGATTCTTGTAATGTAGACATGATGAAATTAGCTTAAAATCTTTATTAATTTATCAAGAAGTTCGGTGGCTTTAATTTCTATCTGCAATCTAATTTTATTTGTCGCAAGATTAATCAGTTGGTGTAAAGTAGGAACTTTCTCTCCTTCTCCAGCGTCTAATCTTTGAATTTCCTTCAAAGTCATATTTTTTATTAATCCTGAGACACCAGTAGTTTGCATAGTATCTGAATCATGAATTATGACAATTTCTCCGTCCCTAGTTTTATGAATATCAAATTCAACATAATCAGCTTTTAATTCAATAGCTTTTTGGAATGCTTTAAGGGTATTCGCGGGAGCAATTGCGCTTGCGCCTGCGTGGCCGATTATTAAAATATCTTTTTTTTTTACGGGCATAATTAAAATTCCTTACTTATTTTGAAAATTATAGTTTAAGAAAATGATTTTAAAATTTCTTTCATGCAGGAAATATCATTTATAAGAATTTACACTGCTTAAATAATTGGTTTTTTATATAAATGCTTGTCTTGCCGTTTTCTAATCGTAACTTTAAAAATACATTAATTTCAAATTCCTTCATAAATTTCAAGTATTTAACCTAATATTTCTATTAATAAAATGATAATTTTAATAAATAATTTTATTGAAGCTTGTAGATAAAAATAATTATAAACAATTAATCATATACTCAATTTTATTCTTTAATTGTAATAATAGAAATAATCTTTTAATGTGAGCACTGGAGCTTAACGACTTTAAATGAAAACATTAATTGTCGCTCTTGGTGGGAATGCCCTCATTAAACCTGGGGAAAAAGGAACCCCCAAACAAATGATTAATAATCTACAAGCCCCTATTAAACAAATTGCAGAATTATCCGAAGAGTATAATATTATAATTACCCATGGCAATGGCCCTCAAGTAGGCGCGCTACTCCTTCAACAAGAAGCATCTGATGAGATTACAAGAATGCCTTTACAAATTTTAGTAGCCGAAACTCAAGGACAAATTGGATTTTTAATTGAATCAACCCTTGATGAAGAGCTTATGCGACTTGGGACTGACCTTGATAAATATTTTATTACTGTTTTGACTTATGTTGAAGTTGATCCCAATGATCGAGCGTTTAAACACCCAACTAAACCAATTGGACCTACATATAAAAGAAAGAAACCTGGATATGTGAAGACTTCCAAAGGTTGGAGGCGCGTAGTTCCATCACCAAAGCCTATAAGAATAGTTCAATCGCGGGAAATTAAGAAGTTAATTCAGGAGAACTTTATTGTAATATCTTGTGGTGGTGGGGGCGTTCCTGTAATGAAAGAAGGGACTCGCTTTCAAGGCGTTGAAGCCGTTATCGATAAAGATCTCGCAAGCGCAAAGTTAGGCGAACAAGTAAACGCAGATATTTTAATAATTGCTACAGATGTAGAAAAAGTGGCGTTAAATTACGGCAGAATTGATTACAAATACCTCGATAGAGTTTCAACAGCAGATGCAAAAGAATACATGAAGCAAGGCCATTTTCCTCCGGGAAGCATGGGTCCTAAAATACAAGCAGTAATAAATTTCTTAGAATCTGGTGGAGAACAAGCCATTATAACTTCAATTGAAAAAATTAAAGAAGCTTTAGAGGGTAAAACCGGTACCCATTTCTTTGTTAAGGATAATTAAATTATATAAAAATAAGTAAGATTTTAATTTCTTTTACGCTATCAGCACACTTTCAATAATTTTCAAAGCCCAATCGATTTGGTCTTTAGTTATAATTAGAGGAGGGGCAAACCGAATAATTGTAGAATGAGTATGTTTGGCTAACACTCCGTTATCTTTAAACATTTCGACAATATGCCTTGCATCTGATTCAAACTCGATTGCTATTAAGAGTCCTTTACCTCTAACTTCTTTTATTGGAACTATAGTTTTCTTTCTTGCGATATTTCTAAGCCCTTCTAGAAAATAACCTCCAAATTCTTTGGCTCTTTGAGCTAAATGGTCGTCAATATGAATTTCTAACGATTTCATTGCAACCGCACTAGCCAACGGGTTTCCTCCGAATGTTGAGCCATGAGTTCCAGGCTTAATAACATCAGGGCCAATTATGTCTTTAGTAGTAATTACTGCGGAAACGGGATAAACACCCCCTCCAAGCGCCTTTCCAAGTAACATCGCGTCAGGCTTCACATTTTCGTGGTCACATCCAAAAAGTTCCCCAGTTCTTCCAAGACCAGTCTGAATCTCGTCAGCGATCATCAGAACATCGTACTTTGTACAGATCTCTCTAGCTTTTTTTAT
>JAUWHC010000384.1 GCA_030606095.1 Promethearchaeota archaeon
TAAAAAGCATCGTTGATAAAATTAAGTCCTTTTGTATAATTAAAGGTAAAACGACTTTCTTAAAAGATTATTTTATTATTAGAAATGGACTGATATTAATTAAAGACGAGATTTTTATTTTAAACCCCAATGAGAATCTAAAACTTAGGAATAACGAAGTATTCGTCAAAATCAATGGTGAATTTGTTAAATTAAGCGAGGAAGAAAAGAAAAGACTAAAAAAAATTTATAAAAGTAGATCCATTAGGTCTTATGGCTATAAAATGGAAGATTTTCACGGATATATCATATACTTCAATAAGGAAGAATTTAAAAATCGAGATAAGAACAAAAGGAATGAGCTATTAAAAAAAAAATACCCCGTATTAACGTCTTATTTACATCAATACAAAGAGGAACTGGAAAAAATATTAACAAACGCAAAAGAAAACGTAAAAGATTTATATTTTCCTCGAAGGGGCAGTTTTATTATTAGAAATGGAATTGACAACAAGCGAAGTATAGTTAATCTTGAGCTTTTATATGATAAAAACCAAAAAATTTTCTTCAAATACATCTCAAAAGAGAACATATTTGGCTATTCAGAAGATGTCTATTACGCAACTTCCGATACTTACTTCTTATGGCCGAAAGATGACGAGACAAAAGTCGATTATTTATTTTTTATTGCTTATTTAAACTCCAAATTAGTTAATTTCTTATTTAAAGCTAAAAATATTTCAATCAAAAGAAGTAAGACGAAATTAGAAGACCAATTATGTGTTCCAAATTTACAAATATTTCAATCTGACGAAGAAGTTTCTAAAATATCCTTAATAAAACTCTTAGCTATGTGGATGATTCAGTTCACTAATTTCGAGGAACCTCATAATTTAAAAGAAATCAAGGAAAGAATTCTTGAATTAGGACTTTTTTCTAAAGACAGGAATAGGACATTATTAAATGAAATATTCGAATCCACAGAACAGAATAATCAACAATTAGTTCAAGAAATTATTGATAAACTCCTTTTTGAATTATTTGATTTGGAAGAGAAAGAAATAGATCTTTTGATAGAGAAATACTATTAGATGAGATAACCTTCTAATTATTTATAAAATATTGGTAATTTCTATAAAATTCCAAAATTTACGCCAATCATCAACCTTTCCCTTGGAGGAAAGACCAGCCCTAAGGTTATCAGGCTGTACGCTCGTCACCGAGTCCAAGACATACTTCATTTGTAACGCTTTTCTCATTACTTCGGAAGTCTTGAAGGAAGTTATCCCGCAATGCTTGAAAAAATCGTGGAGTTTAGCCCATCTATAGTAGGGACTGCTTGGATTCAAACGGGGCTTTATAGCGTCCCCGACTTGTGCAAGCAACCACTTATAGAGGGCAGGAATGTCTTCCTTAAACCCAAGACCTTTTCGAGCGATCACGTAACTTGCTAATACGTGAGTAGATAAATTACGTGAGCGTGAATATTTATACTTGCCAATCAAAGAAGTGTATGCAGGGTGTACCTTTCTAACGGCAACGCCTCTTTTAAGGCACTTTCTTTCTAATAATGTTAAAGCTGAAGTTTTAAAATTACTTAATTTTCTATTGCGTTTTTTCCCATAGGAAAACTCCTGGTCAAAGGAAAGGGCTTCAATCACCAGTCCCTTCTTTTTATTAATGCAATAGTTAACCACCTTATCCATTTTATAACTTATATAATCTGCACTCTTGTTTTTATGATACGAATACAAGTTTCTAAATTTAATTTCGTGATAACTCTTGAAATTACCCTTTTCATCCGCGTTACAGAGAGAAGTAAAGTTATAATTCATATCTAGCCCTATAGCTCCGCGCTCAAAACCATAACGCATTTCTGCTTCTGGGATTTCGTAAGAAATGTGAGCGAAATATCGTATGCTACCCTTTATAAAGCGTCTCACGACTTCTACTTGATATAATTCCAAACTGAGTATTTCGTTAAACCATTTCTCTTGCTTATAATTCGCGGTAAATGGAATCATTAACCATTTCTTCCCTTTTTCCTTAGAAAATGTGCGAACTCTAAGAGTCGCGTCAGGAAGGATTCTTAAATTCAAATTAATTCCTTGTCTTTTACCCACGCAACAAAAAGAGGAGTCCCTTCTAATTCTAAACTCGTCCCTGCTTATATTGCCGAGTATTCTCTCTCTAAATAACCGTTTCGTGCCAAATACGACCGGTTTAAGTCTTAAAGCGAGCAATTTATTCTGAACAGACGATAAACGGGAATAAAGCCCTCTTAGTTGCCTATCTCTTTTATCTTTTTGCTTTATCCATTCGATCTTCTTAACAATCGCAGTTATTTGATGTTTTAGATATTTTTCACGTTTAATGTACCATGTTTGTTGCTGAGCTAACTTAGTCTCACAGTCAATTAGGATGCTATTTACGTAGGGATTGTTCTGACAGAGTTCCATTAAACGCGGCTGAACGAGCTTTCTTTGTTCTGTTTTAGTAAGAGCCATGTTTTTTAAAGTAAAAAAGAGCTTATATCCCGCTCGTCTAACTCTATTGTAAATGGTAAAAACTTCGTGGAATTTTATTTCCTGTGAAGGAGTTGGATGTAAGCGGAACTTGACTGTCGTTATCATGAGGAAATATTTTTTTTATCTGATTTTTATTTAAAATAAATGTATTTAACTAAACATTTAAAATCCAAGAGAGCGCGGAATTTTGCTTTTTTATAGAATTTTATAATAATTTATAAAGTTTCAACAAACAGTAGAAACAATAAAAATCTAACCAAACGAAATCCCTCCTGATTTTGTTAACAATCTCAGATCATCCCATAAATAACTGGTGTCGATCATTGTAGGAGAATTACAGCTACAACATTTCTCGCTCTCTTTAATGAATTTAACAAATTGAGGAAGTTGTAACACTTCACTAACAGATGTTTGTCGTAAATTAGCTATAGGTTTATCAATCTGAAGACAATTTTCAATGTCTCCATTGTAGTTTACAAACATGAAAACCTTTTTTGCGTGGCATATGTATTGCTTTTTACCACCAATAAAATGGTTTAGATACATTTCTGAATTTAATATTTTCGAACCGTTCTTCTTAGCGTCTAAGATTCTTTCAAATGCTTTACTAATATCGTTATCATTCGCAGAGAGCATGCCTTTCTCATCTACATCACCATGTGAATAATGGCGAACAGTATT
>JAUWHC010000401.1 GCA_030606095.1 Promethearchaeota archaeon
TGAAAATTTGATTTATGAAATTTTAGACAATGAGGGTTACTTTGAGATTGAAAAGGTTTCTGGAAAAGATGAGGTTGGTCATACTATTTCTTTTGAATTTTCTCCTGCAATTCCTAATTTAATTGCTTTAAAAAGCAATATGAGTGTTAAGGGCAAATTTTCTTGTTGTATTGATGATAGAAAGGGTATATTTGCCGGAAAATTCTATATTAATCGTGTAGGCGATATCATCTCATTTAACATCCAATTAAATAAAGGATGGCAACCATTTCCAGGAAAATTATGGTTAAAAACCTACAAATGGAATGCAGAAATAGATATCCTTGAAAAGAATAATGTAAGAATTCAATCAAATTGGTATAGGATTTAAATTGGGATTAGCATAATCTTTCATTATGTTTTTCTTTTAATAATACACCGAAAGTGGTAAATACTATGAATGGTAAAAGTATTGTTAAAAATTCTAAATTAATAGCTGTATGTGGTCTAAACTGTGGTGAATGCGAAATTTATCTTGCTCCAAACCATCAAGAAATTGCTAAAAGATTAGTTAAACGATTTGATGGCATGTGGGAGGATGTGAAAGTCACTGATTTCCATTGTAGCACTTGTAGAGGGGATCAAGCAAAATGTTGGACAGAAGAATGTTGGATTCGGGACTGTTGTGTAATTAATAAGAAATTAGAATTTTGTTATGAGTGTAAAGAATTCCCATGTATAAAATTAATAGAATGGGCGAAAAAAAGTAAAAGATATGCCAATGCAATACAAAATCTTAAAGATATGAAAGAACAGAATTAACTATTATATTATATTTTTTAGTGTAATTCATAGTTGTTAAAAATCTTGACAAACTCGGACAAAAAATAAATAATTGCGATATACACAGCACATTAATCAATGCCTATTGTCAGTGTTTAACCAATAAATGATTTAATTCTTTTTTCATAACCCGTATATTAATTCGTCATCAGATTTTTCTGGATGCATTAAAGGCGCGTCAATTGCATTTTCTTTTATCCTCTTAATTAAATCGTCAGTGATTGGAGGATGATCAATCTTTTCAGAAATGAATTCATCAAGTCGGTTATACACAAATTCAATACTATTATCTAATATCTCTTGTTGAGAGATTTTTTTTCCTAATTTTAGAGTGATTTCTGCTTGTAATTTCTCTAATAGGCTTTTATTATTTAGTTTTAAGTTTGCCACATTACTAATTAGAGAGTTCTACTTTTTATTCTTTTCTAATTCTTTTAAATAAGAATAATTTCAAGAAAGGATGCCTAAGAGTATAAAATAAAGAATTAGTAATTTTAGGAATAGAGAAATAAATTAGTTTTAAGATTTATAAGAATTAAAAAATAGTCGATAATGGTCTTTTTAAATATGCCTAATAACTGAATTATTTACTAAAATAAAAAAAAAAAAATGTGGCATGACACCTAAAAGGAATTATACCCAAAATTTTAAGTCTTTTTTTCTATGATAATAGTAGATTACGAAGGAACTAAGTACAAAAATGAATCCAATAAGAGATAAGAGTTCAAAACCAGGAATTGAAAAGCCATTTGCTGTTCCTACAGCTAGACAATCCGCATAGCCATAAATCAGTAATCCAAAAGGACCAGCAGCAAGTAATATATAGTCACCATATTTGTCAACACCATACCCTCTCGCACCACTAGTTGATGTAGCCATAACACCTATGTGGGTTGGCTCTGTAAAGGTGCTAAAATCAACAATATTTAACCCATCATCGTAATCTGCTGCGAATAATTTTAACTCAGTATTTCCAGAGTAAAACAAACCATAAATATAACTTCCAACATCAATAGAACCTAAAAGAGAGGGTGAATTCATGTTAGTTATATCGACAAAATAAATATTTCCATAAGAATCTCCTGCCGCTAATCGAGAAGCACTAATTTTTTCAACACTCCATGCCGTATACGATAAAGCGAGTGTAGAAGGGGTTTCTGGAAGCTTATTGGAATCTAAATGAAAAATGAGTACTCTAGAACCTCCTGCCGCATATAAGTAATCTCGATCGGGATCAATAAATATTCCCTGTAACCAATTATCGTTATAGCCTGAATAATGTCCATTATAAATTATTGAAGGGTTGTTTACGTCAGTAATATTAATTACTGGGAGCCCTGCAGAATAAGCCGCGCAATAAACTAGATTTCCTGAAATTTCAACATCGTAAATAGTACTTCCAACATTTAATTCGTCTGTTCGAATAGGGTTACTTTTATCTGAGATGTTAAAAACATACAAATTACTGCTTGCACCTACTACTGCTATAGTTTCATCGTCATTTACATCGACACAGTGTACTGTGTCTAAACTTACTCTATCTCCAGTGCCAATAAGAGTAGGATTTGTTGGACTAGCGAGCGAAAGTATAAGAAGTGCTTCATTAGTACCACTTTGAGCTACATAAAGATAATTAGTTCCAGATACCACATCTTCAATAAAGTAATCTGTTGGATAAGCTCCGATGTTTTCAGCTCCTATTTCTTGAGCATAAACATTATTCGAAAAAAAAACTATAAATAGAATCGTTGTAAAGATAAAAATCTCTTTAATTAAAATGCTTTTTTTCATAATAAACCAACAATCAGATTTTAAAAGATTTAAAAAAATATTTTCTATATTCATATTTTAGAATATCTAACTTAAATAACTAAGTACAACGGGTTTAAATTTAACAAACATGTCTAATTTATGGTAATATAAATATAAATAAAAAAATAAGAATCGGAAAAATTAATTACATAACATTTATTTGTGCTTCTTTATCAGTACCTACTTTGTGAAATCCATATTAGATAAAGATTAATAAGTAAAAATGAAAAAAAAAATTTTAATTCAAGACTAAAACGACGGCTTCACCATCGGTGATAAGTTCTTCGCTTTGATTATAAACTTTTGTATCGCATCTAATGAACTTTAGCTTTCCGTCTTTTTTAGTAAATTTTTCCTTGACTGTAGCTACGGCCGTTAATT
>JAUWHC010000080.1 GCA_030606095.1 Promethearchaeota archaeon
TATTGCAAATGCATTAGAGCCAATAAAAGTTGTTAAAGCAAATTCAGTTGATCTTTTAATCCCTGCAGAAGCAGAATTTGTATTAGAAGGGCGGGTCTATTTAGAGGAAAAACACGCTGAAGGGCCTTTTGTCGACTTAACAGAAACTTATGATATTATAAGAGAAGAACCCGTTTTTGAAGTTAAGAAAATAACTCATAGAAAGGACGCAATTTGGCAAGCCTTATTACCTGGTGCGCTTGAGCATAAATTATTGATGGGTATGCCAAGAGAACCAACTATTTTCAATAAAGTGAACGAAACAGGAGTCAAATGCTTAGATGTTAATATAAATCCTGGAGGATGTTCATGGCTACATGCAATTGTACAAATTGATAAAAAGTCAGAAGAAGATGGTAAAAAAGCTATTGATGGTGCATTTATTGGCCATAGTAGTTGTAAGCACATATTTATTGTAGATAAAGATATTGATATTTACGACCCGTTATCTGTGGAATGGGCAATGGCAACTCGCTTTCAAGGTGATGTTAATATAATAGTTAAAGATAAGGAACCCGGAAGTAGTTTAGATCCTAGCGCAGAACTGGGAACGAAAATGACGACTAAAATGGGATTTGATTTAACAAAACCACTTGTGACTAAAGGAAAGAGCTTTGATAGAGCTGATTTCCCAAGAGTAGATTTGAATAAATATTTTTAATACAAAGCAATTGAGGGTTATGAGATTAGAACAAATAGAAAAAGATATGCTTAACGGAAAGCATGGAAAGTCCGCCCAGAAATCCATGGAAATATTAACTACATTAGGCGAAATATTTGGTGCTGAATGTATGGTTGATGTTCACGGAGTTCAAATAGCAGGAGTTTCCTATGCTAATCTTGGCGAAGCGGGGTTGGAATTCTTAAACGAAATGGCAGAAGATGGGAAGGTCAGAGTTTTAACTACTTTAAATCCCGCAGGAATGGATCGCGAAAATTGGCGAGCGTTAGGAATAGACGAAGAATTTTTTAAAAATCAGAATCGAGCTATAGATGCTTTTGCAAAAATGGGAATAATTACAACATGTTCTTGTACACCGTATTTAATTGGAAACGCACCTCATTATGGACAACACATTGCTTGGGCCGAAAGTAGCGCTGTTTGTTATTCCAACTCCGTTATTGGAGCTCGGACGAATCGAGAGGGGGGCCCAAGCGCTTTAGCAGCGGCCTTAACCGGTAAAACGCCTAAATACGGATATCATTTGGACGAGAATCGTCACAGCCAAGTCTTGTTTAAGATAAACGCTTCAGTCAAAGGTACTGACGAATTTGGCGTGCTGGGAAAATTAATTGGCGATAAACTAGTTGAATTAGGAAAAAAAATCCCTTATATTGTGGGAATTCCTTCCGCTACTGTTGAAGAGCTTAAGTCTTTTTGCGCTTCCGTCGCTACCTATGGTGGAACAGCATTATTCCATATGGAAAAAATTACTCCTGAGTATAATAAATACACTAAACCAAGTGAAATTGTTATTGAAATTGATCAGGAAGATTTAGATAAAACTCGTGCTGAGCTTATTGACGACGATCTTGAGATAGATTTTGTGAGTTTAGGTTGTCCTCACGCTTCAATTTACGAAATTGCGAAAATTGCAAAATTGTTAGAAGGAAAAAAAGTTAAGAAAGAATTTTGGATTACTACTGCTCGACCTACAAAAAGAATCGCAGACGAAGCCGGTTATTCTAAAATTATTGAAGATGCTGGAGCAAAATTTGCTGCAGATACCTGTTGCGTCGTGGCTCCAATTAAAGGGCGCTTCAAGGGAATCATGGTGGATTCAGCAAAGGCGTGTTATTACGGCCGCGCAAAGAATAAATTTAAAGTAAAAATTGGATCAATGGAACAATGCGTTGAGGAGGCGATTAAATGAAGCTAGAAGGAAGAAAAATCTATAAAGGAATTGCTGAGGCAGAAGCGATAGTAACTAAAGATGGGATTTCATTTTATGGTGGCATAGATCCTGACACCGGTATAGTTGTTGAGGTTGGGCACGATCTTGAAGGACAATCTATTACAGGAAAAGTTTTAGTCTTTCCGACTGGTAAAGGCTCGACTGTAGGGTCGTACACGATGTACAGGATGAAGAAAAATAGTATGGCTCCAGCAGCGATTGTGAACGAAAGAATCGATACTATAATAGCAGTGGGTTGTATAATTAGTGAAATTCCCTGTGTAGATAAAATTGATATCAATTGTATTAAAACTGGACAAATTGTTATTGTTAATGGTTCAAAAGGTATTGTGGAGGTGAAATGAACGGGAACTGGAAAAGGATATGGTAAGACCATTCTTTTTGGCGAAATTTACTTCCTATTTCGGCAGTAGACGCAATCATTTTGTAGTTTTTGGTCTTCCCGCTATTGCTTCGGCATTAGGTTCCTATACAACCGCAGATATTAAAGTAGTTAATGGACAAAACTGGACTGTTGACGATCAGAGGCCCGCTACACCGGGTTATAAAAAAAAGAAATATGATGAGGCAATGCAATCTATTCAAAATATAATCGATTATTTAAAAATAGATACAGAGCATCAAAAACTTGAAATTACATTTACAGGAAATTTAATTGCTGCAAGTGGAGTTGGCGCTTCTGCTGCTCAATGCACATCTCTCGCTCGTGCACTCAACGATAGCTTTAATCTAAAGTTAGACGATGAAAAAATAAACGGGGCTGCCTACGAAGGAGAGAAAGCTTATCACGGAACCCCTTCTGGTATTGATAACACTGCTTCAACTTATGGTGGATTGATTTGGTTTGTGAAAAATTTAAGTGGTGGAAAAAATACGATGGACTTCCTTCAATCGCCAAAAAAGATGCCCTTGATAATCGCAAATTCAGGAATAACAGCTTCAACAACGGAAGTAGTTGCTGATGTTAAGCGTTTAAAGGAAACTAATTCAGAAGAATTTGAGAAGATACTAAATGAATATAAGGTTCTATCAGAAAAAGCAAGAAAAGCCTTACTTGAAGGTGATATTGCCACTATAGGCAAATTAATGAATCAAAACCATGTATTACTTCAGAAAATCACAGTTTCAGGAGAAATAAATGATAAATTGGTGGAAATAGCACTAAAAAATAGAGCGATTGGAGCTAAAATGACGGGGACGGGTCGAGGTGGTTTAGTAATCGCTTTAGCAGAAAATGAAGAAATACAAGAATCTATCGCCAAGGCTATCGAAAAAGAAGGCTATGACGCCTGGAAAACAATGATAGGATGAGTGTTAATTAAAATTGAATAGTAAAGAAATATTTCTGTTGAAATTGGGTGGAAGTTTATTAACTGATAAAAATATTCCTTTTTCTATCAGAGAAGAAGTTGTAAAAAGCGCAATTCAACAAATTATTGATGCTAATAAAAAATTAATCTTAATCCATGGAGGAGGTTCCTTTGGACACCCGATTGCTAAAAAATATAACATTTCTCAAGGAATTAATATTTCTATTAAAAATCAGATATTTGGGCTAACTGAAACGCACGAAGCGATGATTAAATTCAATTCGCAAATAATTGAAGAATTTTTAGAAAAAAAATATCCGGCTCTTTCCATTCAACCTTCAAGTATTTTTATCAAACGCTTAAACGAGATTTCTTTTGAATCTATTAAGCCAATTGAAATTTCGCTTGATCTTGGAATTCTACCCGTTTTATATGGAGATGTTATTCTTGATAAAGAAGGCAATTTTTCAATAATTTCTGGAGATCGCATAATTTTAGAATTGTGTAAAAACTTGAAAAAATATAACATTTCTAAAGTTATTTTTGCTATTGAAAAAGATGGAATTTTTGTTGAAGAAATTGAAAATGATAAAAAAATTATAAAATTAGCATCAGAAATTAGTCTTGATGAGTTAGATAAAAATAAATTAGCCGATTTAGGAAATAAGATTGATGTTACGGGAGGTATTAGAGGAAAACTTCACGCGATTAAAGAAATTTGTCGATTAAATATTCCAGTTCAGGTTATAAACGGTATAACGGACGGTAACATCTTTAAGGCCTTAAACAATCAAAAATTAATCTGTACGAGCATTAATGGAATTTATGACGAAAAAAGGCAATCAGAGATTTACATGAGAAAGTTAGAACATCTAAAGATTCCAATCATATCTAATGTTCAACACATAAAAAATTATTTTGATGACATAAAATTAATTCATCATTCGCTTCCGGAAGTCGAATTAGATGATATTGACATCGCAACAATGTTTTTTAATAAAAAGATTTCCGCTCCAATTTGTATTTCTGCTATAACTGGTGGGCATCCAATCTCTAAAGCAATAAATAGAATTTTAGCTAAAGCCGCAGAAGAAGAAAACATCGTAATGAGCGTAGGAAGTCAACGCATAGGCTTGGAAGACCCCTCTACCATTGAGTCTTTTGAGATTGTTCGTGAAGTTGCGCCTAACATTCCGATAATTGGAAATATAGGAATCGGCCAAATCAATTCTTCCACCTTTAAAAAAGAAGATTTTATTGAATGTATTGAAATGGTAGAAGCAGATGTAATGGCTATTCATTTTAATGCTTTACACGAATTAGTCCAAAGCAACGGAAACATATCCTACAAAAATTTCTATGAAAAATTTCAAAAAATTCGAAAAGAAATTAACATTCCAATAATCGCAAAAGAAGTAGGAACTGGCTTCAATAAGGATTTAGCCTTGAGTCTTGACTCACTAGGTTTCGATGGATTTGATGTCGGAGGCACTGGAGGTACTAGTTTTGCTGCAATTGAATCTCACCGTGATAATTTTAGTTTTGAAAAATATACGAGAAGCCTCGCAGATTCTTTTAGAGAATGGGGTATCCCCACACCTCTAACCATTCTTTATGTAAGAGAAGTTACTAAAAAAATGATTATAGCCACTGGTGGACTAAGGAATGGAATAGATATTGCTAAAAGCATCGCATTAGGTGCTGATATCGGAGGATTTGCTTATAAATTTCTATTATCCGCTTGGAAAGATTACAATAACAACACTTTTATTCATACAATTAAAGAAATAAAAACATTGAAAGACGAGTTGCGTTCTTCCTTATGGTTAACGAATATAACAAACTTAAAAAAACTTAAGGGCAATAAGGACAAGCGAGTCCTGCTTGGAGAACTATATCAATGGGTAAATCAATAGCTCCCCCATCTCTTTATCCCGCTTTCAATACCTATTTGATCAAGTATTCTTCCCACGAAATATTGATTTAGTTCATTGATATTTTTAGGTTTAATATAATAAGAAGGAATTGGTGGCGCGATTATAACTCCCAATCTTGATAGCTTTAGCATATTTTCAAGGTGAATCGCGCTAAAAGGAGTTTCTCGAACTACTAAGATGAGTTTTCTTCGTTCTTTAATTGTTACATCTGCGGCTCTGGTTATTAAGTTATCTGCATAACCATTAGCAATAGAAGCCAAGGTTTTCATCGAGCATGGAATAATTACCATTGCATCAATTTTATAAGAACCACTGGCGGGGTTTGCCGTTAAATCATTAACATCGTAATATTTTGTTGATAGATCAATTATATCATTTAGCTTATAATCAGTTTCAATGTCAATGATTTTCTCAGCTACTCTTGATATTATTAATTCGGTTACAACTTCTTTTTTCTTCAGTTGTTGTAGCAAGATAATCGCTAGGTTAGCACCACTAGCACCCGTAATACTAACTAACAAAACCAAAATTTTTCACCACTCGAGTTTAGGGTGTTTTAATTAATTATTAATTATTCTTTAATTATATATAGTTCTTATCTATTTTTCTTCACGTTATGGTAAAACAATTGTTGATGAAAAAGTTAATGGAATTAATAAAAAGTTAAATTGGGATGGTTCATTTAGTTAATAAAATATTAATTACTTTAGTTTAATTCATCTTATTTAAGAAATTATACATCAACTTAATGCAAATATTTTGAGGAGATAAAATATTAGTGGAGAAAACCTTGATGATAAGCTTATAATTCGAGATTTGGAGGGTAATCATCGCAGTGATAAGCTTGAAATTTCATATAAAGTTGTAAATATTGTAGCTACAGTTATTACCGAAATTGATGGTGCAATTGATTTAAATCAAATAATTCAAAAAGTCTCCAATGTGGAATATCATCCTGATCGTTTTCCAGGGCTTATTATGAGACTTGAAAAGCCACATGCTACTTTATTAATTTTTTCTTCGGGTAGAATGGTAATTACGGGTCTGAAAAGAACTACCGATGCTAATTTAGCAGCTCGACAAGCAATTGAAAAGATGCAAAACATCGGATTTAATATAAAAAATCCAATAATTACAATTCAAAATATTGTAGCAACTAGTAGTCTGAATATGAATGTTGATTTGAATATGTTAACTATTGTAATGGACAATATTATGTATGAACCTGAAGTATTTCCCGCAGCAATTTACAAAATGCCGGATCCAAAGGTAGTTTTTTTAATTTTTTCTTCAGGAAAAATAGTATGTTTAGGTTCTAAAGTAAAAGAAACGATTGATGAAGCTATATCGGTATTAGTTAAACAACTTAGTGAATCTGAGGTTACTGATTTTTTTTAAAAGAATGTTAGAACGTTAGAACTATTACAAAAAGGATATCATATCTTTTATTGCTCGACTCACTAAATAGAGTTGTATATTTCTAGCCCCACCAATAATCTCTTGCACTTTTGCAACCTCTAAAGCTTTATCGATTCGCAGGTTATCTGTGAAAGCAATACCTCCGCATAATTGTTGAGTTTCATACGAGATTTTGTGAGCCAAGCTCGAGGCAAGGAATTTTGCTCCTGAGCTAAACGATGCGTTGTACTTAATGTATTTTTTCTCTTCAAAATGTTGGTGTTCTATAGTTTTATCGTATTCTGTTGCGCTTGTGAAACCTAACTCCGTAGCGGCCATTAACTCAGTAATTAACTGGGTAATGGGAAAAGAAACACCTTGAAAGTCGTATATCGGGCGATTGAATTGAGACCTAATGTTTGTATATATAAGAGCTGTAATAGCTGTAAGCCAAGCGATACCAAGGCTAGAACCTATAATAGCGCATCTTTCGGCAACCAACCCAGAAAAAAGGTTCTTATATCCTTGACCTTTGGCTCCAAGAACATTTTCTTTGGGTATTTTAACGGAATTAAAAATTGTTTGTCCAATTTCTACCCTGGGAACGGATTGAATGCCGAGCCTGTTAGTTTCTAAACCTTCAAAACCTCGCTCAACAATGACTTGGTACATGGTGCCTCGAGGATTTGTTGGGTCTGATACGCCATAAACTATGAAATAGTCCGCGTTAGGTCCATTTGTAGTGTATAGTTTTTCCCCATCCAGAATTAAATAATCTCCCTTATCCTGAATCTTAGTTTTCATGTTAACCGCATCAGACCCTTGGTACTTTTCCGTTATACATATACATCCTATCTTTTTACCCGTTACGATTTGATGTAAAACTTCAGTGATACGATCGCTTTTACCAAATTGGAATAAAGGATTTGCAAATATTACGCCAGTTACTACTCTAGCCAAGTCTAATTCAGGATCGACAATCGATGTAGCCATAGCTAGTAGCATCTCGTATCGCATATTGCACCTTTTACAATCACCAAAATTATTTAATCTTTGAATATAATTTTTTTTTCCAAGAATAGGAAAAAGATCGTATACCTCAGTATTGAGATCTATATTAGTTTCAATACTTTTAAGCAAAAAAAGTTCTAATTCTTCCAAAAAATCTCTCTCTTCTTCGGTAATGAGGGGCATGATAAAATTATTAAAAATTTTATAGATATTTTTAGTCGTTAATTTTTTCTTTACTTCCTCGTCTAAAATATCTACTCCGGTTATTTTTTTCATTATAAGCTCTATTCCTTTTTATTTATTTTTTTTTCAATTAATATAATATTAACATATTAAAAAAAATCCTCTTTAGAAACTTATAAAAATGCATATTCATATAACGCTCAGAATTTTCGTTCTGCCACGAATTTTAATAAATTTTCAAAAAACTCTAATTCAGATTCGTGAATAGCGGGTTTGAGCTTATCAAGTGCTACTTGAGCTTCTCTATAATAAAAATTTGCCAATTTTTTACTATTATTGATAGCATCTACTTTAAGAAATAAGTCTTTAACTTCTTGAACTTCATCTTCAGTAATATCTGTTTTTCCTATTAATTTAGAAAGGTGAACTTTATCATTACCATCTAATTTATCGTAGGCTTCTATTAGTAAACAAGTTTTTTTCCCTTCTCTTATATCTCCATCTGTTGGTTTTCCAGTTTTCTTTTCTTCTCCAAATGTTCCTAGAATGTCATCTATTATCTGAAATATAATCCCTAAATTTTTACCGTAAGTAGATAAATATACTTTATATTGATCATCCACTTTAGCATAATTCGCACCAATCAATATCGATTTTTCTAATAACGCTCCCGTTTTAAGAGAAATCATATGGATATAATCTTCCGTTTTTAGATTTTTCTTGTTTACCATATCAATTTCAATCAAAACTCCATTTGCTATTTCTATAAAAGCATGTTTGTAATATTGAATTGCTCTGAGATTTAAGTTATTATCAAAATTGTTAAAAAAAAAAGCTTCTAGGCCCAGAAAAAATGCAGAATCTCCCCCAATAATGCCTATCGAATTACCATAATCTTCAGCTGCTATTTTTTTAAGGCTATTTTCTACGTGAAATTGCCTAAATCTAAAATGAAACGCGGGTTTTCCTCGTCTAAAATTATCCTTATCAATAATGTCATCGTGGACTAAAGAAGCATTATGTAGGAATTCGACACCAACGCTTGGAAAGATAATGTCGTCATCCTGTTTTCCACTAAAAGCGTTATAAGTAGCGATACAAAGCAAAGGACGAATTCTTTTTCCTCCCGCTAAGAAATA
>JAUWHC010000030.1 GCA_030606095.1 Promethearchaeota archaeon
AAAGTTATTGTTTTATTTTCTAGATATTTGGTGCCGTTGAAGATGATATCAATATAGAACTTTTTTTCATTTTCTTTAAATTTAAAGCTATTTGGAGAAATTTCAATATCTACAAATCCTGATTGGTTAGTTTTAAATTCATCTTCATATTCCAAAGTTAAATTATTATAAACAATTGTTTTTAAAATCTTGTCTTTAAGTGGTTTTATACTTTGATTGAAAAAATAGAAGTAAAGCTTGATTGTTATTAAATCAATGTTTTCTAAATTGTTATCGAATCTCAATATTTCTATGAAAATTGCTAATTTTTCTACAAAAATTTCATAAGAAAATGTAGCATTATTATAAAGTGTGTTATTTCTTATGCTAAATATTATATCATTTTCTCCTAAATTTAGATGAGAAATCGTTGATATATTAAATGAAATTTCCCCACTCTCGTTTGTTGTAAAAATATTTTGATAGTGTATTTTCTTATTAGAAATAATTTCAAAATATAAAGTTTCATTAACTAAATAAGAGTTGTTGTCAGTGTGATAAAATTTTGCCGTAAAAAAGTTATAATCTCCGTATTTTAGAATGCTTTTAAAACCTATTAATTGACACATCACATTTCTTTTTAGCACATTTACGATTATATTTCCTCTAAAAGCATTTACAAGGCTCCCCGCTCCGTTTTGATCTTTATAAAAATGGTATAATTTAATGAATATTGTATTGGTATAATTCGAAAAAGAAATATTTAAAAATTCAATAATAATTGTCCAATTCTTTTCTGAAAAACCAATTTCATGGTGTTCTGAAGAATTCCAAAGAATATTATCAAAAATATCAAAAATTTGAACTTGGAAATACGAAATTTCATGACTAGGGTCATAATATAATTCCCATGAAGCGTTAATGTTAATATTTTCGTTATTATAATAAATCTCTTTATCGCTTGTAAAAATAAAAACATCGAAGGAAAAACTTCTAACGGACTTGGCCATTAACATCATTGATAGAACGAGACACAGGAAAAAAACTATTTTATTCTTTTTGTTCACAATAATTCTTTATATTAAATTATAAAAACTCAGATAATTTCAAAAAACATTTATTTTATCAAATATTTAAATTCAAAACTAAGAAATGTGTTTTGCTGAAAGTAGATGGGAAAAGTTAGAACTATATTAATAAAAAAGGTTTCAAAAGAGTTAACAAATAAATATCCTGATGTTTTTACAACGGATTTTGAAAAAAATAAAGAATTATTGGATAAATATCTTGAAGTAGACTCAAAACACTTAAGAAATCGAATTTCGGGATATATCGTTAATCTAATGAAGATCAGATCTCGAGAACAATAAAAAATTAAGTTTAATAATAATTATTTATAGAAGGTGTGGTGTTTATTAAAGAAGACGCAAAGAAAATGGCAGATCTTCTAAGAACGGGTCATAAAATGCTAAATATATCTTGCCCTATTTGTAATAATCCTATTTTTCAAAATAAAGACGGAGTATCTTTTTGTACAATTTGTAATAGAGAAGTAATTATGGCAGACAGCGTTTCAGATAAAAATATTGAGGAAAAAGAAATAATTTTAGACAAAAACACCAAACAAGTCAACATACCAAGTGTATTAATAACTGTTCTTACTAATAAACTATATTGGATTACTCAAAAATTAGAGAAAGAGAATCAATTGGATATTATCGAAAAATATTTAAAATTGTTATTTGATCTTTTAAACCTGTTAGAAAAAGCTAAAGGTTATAAATAATTAAAAACTTGCTAATTGATTTATATAGTAATGCTTCTGCCGGGATTTGAACCCGGGTCACGAGGGTGAGAGCCTCGCATGCTTAATCCTTTTTTCTTTGTTAAGAAATCAATAAGTTTGACCGGACTACACTACAGAAGCAAATAAAATATTATATAGTCAATGTTTTAATAAATTTTAACTAAACTTTAAATTTAATTAAAACAATTTTTAGTCTAATTATATTGATTAAATTCAGTTAAAAGAGCTGAAAATCAATTGAATTAGCATACAAATTCCAATTATTGATGATAAAAAGAATAGTTATAAACTTTTTTTTGTATCTGTTTGATATTAGGTAAATAATGGTAATAATAGGATAAAAAAAACAACAAGCAATCGTCCCTATAGAAACCCATAGAAGCAGAAAAAATAATAATAACTATTTTACATTGAAATTTGAAACTCTTTTGTTATGAAGATTGGTTTAAGTAGATTTACATAGTGGTCTCTAATAGAATATTCTGCGATCTTAGTTGCGTCTGAAATTAATTTTTGAGTTAATATGGTTTTTTGGTTAAATTCTCTAGATAATAACTTATCAGCTAAATATATTACTGCTCCTGTTAAAATAAA
This sequence comes from Promethearchaeota archaeon, assembly GCA_030606095.1. Lineage (GTDB taxonomy): Archaea > Asgardarchaeota > Lokiarchaeia > Sigyniarchaeales > SOKP01 > SOKP01. The sequence goes on from JAUWHC010000030.1 coordinate 2,381, forward strand.
AGGATTTCGGCCACCTCGATGCCATTTAGTCAAGCTATTTAGAATCGTTCTGCATTTATTTGTTAAATTGCATTTATAATCTTCTTTTGACCAATTAATTCCTTTTTTAATTAGTCTATCCTCCAAATTTTTATGATTTATAATGCTATCTATTAATCTAATTAAGTAATCTTCACTTTTATGGGGAATTGCATTGCTATTTAAATGAAATTTATATCTTATTCCGTCTCTCAAAATTAGCCTTGGATTAACTCTATGACCAAAATTTTGAAAGGCGTCAGAAATTTCATTTATTGTAACTGGGGCATTATGATACTCTTTGCGAACAGAATAAAAGATACAAAATGCTATTAAAGAAATATTATTTATGATTTTTTGCTCATTTTTAACTATCTTTTTATAATAATACGCAGCGTTGTTTCGGATATTTTTATTTAAATTAAGATAAATTGATATCTTATTCAAGATATTGAAGATTCTATATTCTGTTTCATGGTTTTTAATCCTGAGAAATTGAGCATAGTTTTTCTTTAACCTTCTATATAATTTCTGCTCATCAGGCGGCAATAATTTTCCTGTTTTATCTTTAAGATATTTAGACTTCTCATAATCTATAAAGGTCCCTAACCCCCCAATATAATCGGTTCTTTCTCCTAACGCAACATACTGTTTATTCAAGTTATTTTTGACATTGGTCTCATTAAAGATATATGACGAATCCTTATAAATTTTATCTAATACTAAACCACATTCCTTACATATCATTTCGATTGAGTTTGTTATAACACTACCCCCACATTCAGAGCATTTTTCATAAACTTTTGTATTATTTACCAAATTTAATTCACACAAATTAATCGTTATAATGTACTTAATTTAGGAACCCTTTATCTCGATTTTGTAGAATATTAGTTATTTACAATTGAAAAATAAATCCATTAAAATATACAGAACATCTATAGCGAAGGGCTGAGGGATTATTGGAAGTAAAAAAAAAAATAGCATTTTTTAACTTTAAATTTATAATATATTTTACATCAGATTTGGTATCCTAAAAAAAAAACATTTTAAAAAGAGATATTTCAATGAGTCAATCTACAAACATACTCGAAAAGATAAAAAAAATTACTTCAAGCCAAGGTAATTTATTAAAAGGAATTTTCAAAGAATTAAACCTTATTATAAAAGGGAAGAGGGAAATCATGTATTCCGATATTATCAATCTGATTATACGAGAAGGTTATAAAGGAGAATTATATAATGAATTAATATTATGGTGCAATTATAATATAAGGCAAGGGAAATATATTGTTGAGATTGAACAAATAAAGCTATAGAAAAAATTTTGAAATTAAACAAAAAAAATTAAAGAATTTTTATATATTGATAAAAAAAGGTTAATTTGAAAATTGATTTTCATTTTAATCTTTACTCTTCTAAATTGCGAAGAAATGAAAACTAAAATAAAATTATAAATGTGTAATTATATTAATATTTAATAATATTATTATATAAAGACCAAAGCGATCTTTCTTTATGTATATAATTTAATAATATGTTTTTTCAGCCTTTTAAATATTAAACTTCAATGAGGATTTTTCTATGGTTCGATGGACGGCAGATCATAATATATATATAAAAATCCTCTATTGGGGTATGGGAGGATCAGGAAAAACAACTATTGTAGACACATTATATAGATTAACTAAAGAGCAAAAAAAAGATATTACTCCAACTGGAAATCTAACAAAAATTTCTATGGCAAGCGGATCAACATTATATTTTGATAGAGGTATTTTTCAATCAACTAAACAGAATAAAGTATATTACCATGTTTATACTGTTGCTGGCCAGAGCAGGTTCTCTCCTTTAAGAAAGAAGATTTTCAAGGGCACAGATGGGGTTATTTTTGTTGTTGATTCACAAACACATTTTTTTGAAGATAATATTGAGTCCCTAAAAGAATTAAAAAATATTACAAGGGGTAAGTTAATTAAAGAAATTCCATTGATAACAATGTTAAATAAGCAAGATCTTAATGAAACTATTGGAGAAGAAGATTTTAAACAAGTTCTCAAGGAGGAAAAACTCTGGTATGAACCTGATCATGAATTATATATTTGGAACCCTATAATATACAAAACGTGTGCATTATACGACAAGAAAATAGATGTTTATCGTAGTTTTACTGAATGCGCAAGAAGAACGGGGCTATATCAAATATATGGGGATGGCAAAGCACCTGTTGGAAATAATTTTAGCAGAGACCTTCCTGAATTTTAAAAATAGATACAAATATTCAATTTTTCCTTGTTTTGTTAAAGATTACATTTTAATCAAAATTTAATAAAAAGATAAAACTCTTATTTTTTAAATAAGTATAATGCGTTTTATTTTTTAGAATTATTAAATAAAATTTATTATTTCAAAGGATACTAGGATTTCCCTAAGGTTATAAAAATTCAATGAAAATAACTAGCATACATGACCTATTAAATTTAGGAATGAAATGTTATAGTTACCTTGAGGATTGTAAGAACCAAAATCTCTTAAATATAAATTTTCCTATAATTTAATAATTTATATAAATTCTTAATCATTTTCTCTAACATAAACCAATATTATTTTATGTTGAAATAGTTATGGGAGTTTATAATAGCATAAAAGAAGAATTACCTAATCAATTTTCAATTTTTCAGTTAATTAGTATTTTAGGAGTAGATGCTCAAGAAGTTCGTAAGGTCAGAAATTTATTAAAACAATTTCATAATAAAGGTTTTATTAAAAGACTCTCAAAAAATATGTATGAAAAAATTGAAAAATAAATAAATAAATTATTAATTTGTTATACTCATTTTTAAAGTTAATTGTGGAAAAATAAAAGTTATAACCCGATTAAAAGAATCTAGAACACCTTTTCCTTCAATTGCTATTGTCTTATTAATAGAAATAAACTTAAACATATTGAAATTTATTTCACTTAAAAACTCGAATTCGTTTAATTTTTGAGGATCTGCTTTATCGTATTTATTTAATGAAATAACTATGGGAAGGTTATAAAATTCATTTTTAAACATAGTTTTTAATTCATTCCAAGATCTCAAATTATGTTGTAAACATTGAGCTCTTGAATCAACAACAAAAATTAACCCATCAACACCGTTTAAAGTAGCGGGCCTGGTGCTTGCATAGAAATCTTGCCCGGTAGCAGAATAAATTAGAAATTTTAAACTCCATTCTGCACCCTTAAATTGTAAAACCCCAAAATCAAACAATAAAGTTCTCCCAACGGTACTATCAATAGAATTTAGGTTTTCCTCTTTGTTGAAATAAGAAAATAATTGTTTTATTGATGTCGTTTTTCCTGACATGGCAGGACCGTAATATACAATTTTAACTTGCAAATTTTTTTTCTCATAATCATATATCAAATTAATTAACCCCATAAAGATTGCATACTATCTAGGGCATTGACTTTTTTACCATTTTCGATTAAAATTGAAAAGTCTTCCCCCCATTCTTTATTAATAAAAGATATTATTCTATCAATGGGAGCATCTTCATAATCTATAGTTTCTAAAAGAGTTTTACTCCCAATTTTTGTTTTTATTTCTACATTATTTAATAGATTTAACCTAGATAAAATAGAAAATGCTCTTTTAGAACCTGAATAAAAATTTTGAATCTCTTTTTTAAGAATATTCTTTTTCAATTCTTCTTTTTCTCTGTTAAAATCCAATAGAATATCTATCAAACCTTCATCAATTTCTTCAGATTTAATTTTCCCTAATAAAACTCTTTTCATTTTGATGATGGATTTTTCAGTATCTTGGGAAATTTTTTGAAAAATATCGTGTTCAAATTGAAGATCAAGTAGTTTCCAATTTATACCAACTAATTCTATAGAAAATGAGTTAGAAAAGAAAGCAATACTCAAAAAACAATTAATTTTTTTTTTAATGCTGTTAATAAACTGACGAATCTTATCTTTTTGCTCAAGTATTTCAATTCCAATTAACCAAGAATTAAAACGCCCAAATTGGTTCAGAGCTTTGAGAGCAACACTAGTAGGGCATCGTATATATATTTTTTGAGTATTGTAATCAATATTTTCGTTCATTACTAAGTCATGATATTCTGTGATAGAAATAAAATCCGTATAAAAAACAAATTCTTTCCGAAAATGAATCAATTCTGATAAATCTATTAAAAAATCATCGATTCTCTCTGCACTATTACCATAAACGATAATTGGCACTCTATTTAAGAGTGTATAAAGGATTAGTGTTGTATCAGTTGTTTTTAATTTTTCTAATAACTCAAAAAAAGTCATTTTTTCACCTTATCCTTTGATAATTAATTCTCCTAGCATAGTTTTAATATCAAAGGACCTTTGATCCTGAATTTCAGAGGCTCTCTTAATAAGAGAATGTATTTTGTTTGAGAATTGAGGAATAATTAACCGTATCAATCCTAACCTTTGTCGGGATTTACCCATTTCAGTACTAAATATTGCTTTTCCCAAACCATGTATAAATTGAAATGAATTTTCACAATCTAATAAAATATTCTCCGCATTCATTTTTTTAAGTAACCAAGCGCACCTATTTGCTGTTTGAAAAAGCGAATAGCTCATTGCGGAGATATTATCTAAATTTTCTTCCTTATCATTGGTGTTTTTCAAAATTTTCGATGCAATAAATCCCCCTTCTATGGTAATATGTGCGTATTTTAAATCAGGAATTGCAATAGAAAAATTGCTTAAAACTTTTCTTAGCTCCATAGATATATTTTCTGATAAATTTAGCGAAAAAGAAGACACTTTGAAATTAAAATTCTCATTTTCTTTAACATTGAAACCTTTTATTATGCTTTGAATACGTTGTTCATCAAATTGAACTAATGGTGGCTTAAAAGATTCGCCAGAAGTAATGAGAGTAGTTTTGATCTTTTTTAAACATTCACTAGTTTGTAAAAAAATCCCCCCTAAATTTGTATTTGGCTGAGCAGTAATTGCTATAAAAAACTCGTGTTTATTATCGAGAATTCCTTGCTGTTGCAAAATCCTATTCAAAGAATAATGTATCGGACTATTAAGAGGAGCTATTAAAATTTTTGCTTTCTTTCCCTCTATTAAGATATATTTTAAATCGTTTGGATGTAAATGTATTCCAACGTTAAAGATCGCACTAGTCGCAGAACTAACGTTAAAGATTTCATCTTTAGAAAACCAAACTCCGGCTGACTGAATTGGATTTCCATCTCTTTGAGTTAAAACCACATTCTCTACTCCTTTCAACTGTTTTATTTGATCCAGGTGAATACCTATCTTTTCTTTTAAATCCATTTTAATTCGCAACGTTCCTTTTTTAAATTAGTATTTTTAAATTAAAACTTAGATTTTTAAACTACGAATATTTGTAAAACTAGCAAAACAAAAAAATTTAAAATGAACCCTTCTTATATGTTACTATAACAAATCGCATCTTTACCGGTGTGAGCTTGGATTACGGTATGCAACCGTTAGATGAAAAGTTAATTCACTGATGCGATATAAAAAATGTAGTTATAGTTTAATCAATTATAACTGAAGAAAGTTTAATTAATAACCCTAAAAGTAAATTAATTCCAAATTTAAGAATAATTTGCGACTAAACTCAATATTTATTTACATAATTAATTCCGGTTGATCCTGCCGGACCCGACTGCTATTTGGGTGAGAATAAGCCATGCGAGTTGAATGGGATACCTAAAGTTCCCATAGCAAACTGCTCAGTAACACATGATCAACTTACCCTATAGAGAAAAATAACCTCGGGAAACTGAGGATAATGTTTCATAATTGAATTGGCTTGGAAAAGTTTTTCAATAAAAAGGATAAAAAAAATGGTTTTTATCCGCTATAGGATAGGATCGTGTTCGATTATGGTTGTTGGTGAGATAATGGCTCACCAAGCCGATAATCGATAGGGGCCGTGAGAGCGGGAGCCCCGAGATGGGTACTGAGACAACGACCCAGGCCTTACGAGGCGCAGCAGGCGCGAAACCTCCGCAATACACGAAAGTGTGACGGGGTTACCCAAAGTGTTCAATTTGAACTGTGGTAGGTGAGTAATGTCCCCTACTAGAAAGGAGAGGGCAAGGCTGGTGCCAGCCGCCGCGGTAAAACCAGCTCTTCAAGTGGTCGGGATAATTATTGGGCTTAAAGTGTCCGTAGCCGGTTTAGTAAGTTCCTGGTAAAATCGGGTAGCTTAACTATCTGTATGCTAGGAATACTGCTATACTAGAGGGCGGGAGAGGTCTGAGGTACTACAGGGGTAGGGGTGAAATCTTATAATCCTTGTAGGACCACCAGTGGCGAAGGCGTCAGACTGGAACGCGCCTGACGGTGAGGGACGAAAGCCAGGGGAGCGAACCGGATTAGATACCCGGGTAGTCCTGGCCGTAAACGATGCATACTAGGTGATGGTACGGCCATGAGCCGTATCAGTGCCGTAGGGAAACCGTTAAGTGTGCCGCCTGGGAAGTACGGTCGCAAGGCTAAAACTTAAAGGAATTGGCGGGGGAGCACCACAAGGGGTGAAGCCTGCGGTTCAATTGGACTCAACGCCGGGAAACTTACCAGGGGAGACAGCAGTATGACGGTCAGGTTGACGACCTTACCCGACGAGCTGAGAGGAGGTGCATGGCCGTCGCCAGTTCGTGCCGTGAGGTATCCTGTTAAGTCAGGCAACGAACGAGATCCGCACCTTTATTTGCCAACAAGAAGTCACGACTTCGTTGGGAACACTAAAGGGACCGCCGTCGATAAGACGGAGGAAGGAGCGGGCAAAGGCAGGTCAGTATGCCCCGAAACCCCTGGGCTACACGCGGGCTGCAATGGTATGAACAATGGGCTGTGACTCCGAAAGGAGAAACCAATCCCGAAATCATATCTCAGTTGGAATTGTCGGCTGTAACCCGCCGACATGAACGTGGAATCCCTAGTAATCGTGTGTCATCATCGCACGGTGAATACGTCTCTGCTCCTTGCACACACCGCCCGTCGCTCCATCCGAGTGTGCTAAAAATGAGGTTTGGTCAGTTTGGTCATATCGAGTTTCTAGTATGCGAGGAGGGAGAAGTCGTAACAAGGTAGCCGTAGGGGAACCTGCGGCTGGATCACCTCCTATTTATTTACATCTTAATTACTTGGAGTTTGTTATAAGAGTTATTAATTAACTTTCAACCTTTTTTTTTAATCTTAATGGGCCTGTAGATCAGTAGCAGATCGCTTGACACATAACTAGCAATTAGCTTGACGCGAGATTTGCACTCAAGAGGTCACGGGTTCAATTCCCGTCAGGTCCACTTTTTTCTCGCAAGATCGATAAAGCAACACAAAAATCTTTTACTTTTTTAAATTTATTATTAAGATATAAACTCATTTTATTAAAATCAAAAATCAGAACTTTTTTTAATTATTCTTTATATTCTATGAATAACAACTATGAAGTTAATAAGTTATTTTGTAATTGTCATTTTATTTCTATTTCAAGATTTAACTACAGAACAAGAAATCTTTAATTTCATATTAGTTTTCCTTGGGATTATTTTGTTAATCGTTATTTTAGTATATATTTTGTTAACTTCAAGGCAAGAATGATTCTTTTTATTTTGCTGATACAATTTTAATGACATCATTATGTCTTAATTCATAATTTTCTCCTAATCTCTTTTTGGTTCTCGCATCAATACCAAAAATAAAATGGTCAGCTAAATCAGTATGAATTTTATCGCGGACAAATTTTTTTAATAAGGTACCTTTTTTGACGAGGAAAGCGTCGGGGAGAACATTACCATTGTTATCTGTATATTTATTAATATCAGAAACGGGGTAAACACAGATTTGATTTAAAATGTTAAAAACAGCAAAATTTAACGCTTTTTGAATCCCCGTTTCTTTTAACGAGTTAAGAATTATCTCTTGTATCTTATTTAACATCAGTGATTCTTTTTGGCTTAAATTTTGATCACCCAAGATATTAAAATTATCTGAACCAGGCAGATAAACAATCTTTTTTTCTTGGTGGTATTTTCTTAAAAAATATTCAGCTAAAGCACTACAAGGAATAACTTCTCCATCAAGTTTTTTTTTTAATTCAACAAAATTTTCCATACCATTTTCTTTATCAATTTTATTAGCTAAAATAAGAATAGGTTTTGAAAGCTCTCTTAAGTTTTTCGAAAAATTTAAAAGCTCATCATCTGACCACGATGCAGGGTTTTTATCTTCTAAATTTGTTTTTTTTAAAGCTAATCCAATTTGATGTCTTTTAACTTTTATTCCCGAAAGCCTTTTATATAATTCTCCAACAAACTTTTTCTTTTCCCTAGCAAATAATTTTAAGAATTTGTTCCAATCTTCTCTTTCTAAGATTTGTTTAAACCACAGATTAATTTCATTTTCAAGGAATACAATATCTTCGTAAGGGTCATTTTCTCCGACTTTTATTCTTTTCCCGTTTTTATCGAGAGAACCGCTAATATCAACTATATGGATAAGAACATCTGCTTTACTTAAATCGTTAAGGAATCTATTTCCCAGCCCTTTTCCCTTATGAGCGTCAGGAACTAAACCCGCAACATCGAGCATATTTATGGGAATAAAACGATTACCAATGATGCAGTAAGAATTTTTTGGATTATCCTTGACATTTAATTCTTTACAAACACATTTTAACTTTATATATGCCACTCCTTTATTCGGCTCAATGGTTGTAAAAGGTAATTCACTCACTTTTGCGTTTGTTAAGCATGCTGCATTTAAGAAAGTTGATTTTCCAGCACTAGGTTTTCCAATAATCCCTATTAAAAAACTCATTATTTAATACTAGAATTCCAATTTCTTAAAATTTATTTATTTTTCTCTTGTTCATTATATAATTTATTAACAAAACCATCAAATTTATCATAGTTCTTTATTTTAACCATAATAATTGAATCTTCTTCGCTTTTTTTATCATTATTAAATCAGTAGAACTTAGTAGAAGGTAATCTTCTTTTTCTCTATTTTGTAAAATCTTATTTAAATTCTTTTTATTTTTCTGCCAATTTTTGCAATCAGTTTCAAACTCAAAAATATGGACTTTAAATTTTTCAGGATCGTCTTCTGTTATATCATTTGAAGTATTTTAACGAGTTAAATTGATCTTTACCAAATGTTATCACAGTTTACTCAGTATAAATAATAATATATTATCGTATTTATATTAAAAATTATTAATATAATATAAAAAGACAAAAAAAATTCTTAAAAATAGAAGTTTCCTAAAAATGTTGATTTTTGTAAAATTTCTTAATTATCGGCTTACATTTTATCCAATTTTCCCTATTCCTTATATTTTTCAATCTCTTCAAAAAATCCTTCAGTTAACAATAACTTATCGATAAACTTATCAAATTCCTCAACTTCTTTATCTTCCTCTTCCAATTTAACCGAACAAAGTTCGCAATAATCGGAGTTCTGCTTAATTTCTTTTCTACAAAACTTACAAAAACTTTTTTTCTCAACATTTTTATCTTCTAACGATTTCATGTCCTTCTGTGTTTCTTTTTGATTTCTTGTCCGTTCCAAAATCTCCTCGTTTTTTTCCACGATTTCTTCGTTTGATAACCAACTCCTCTTAATGTGTTCCGTTTCCATCGCGAATGGTTTCTCAATCGAGTTAACCCTAATTAGACATTGCCCCTTTTTTAACATCGATAAATATTCCTTCTGCCAATCTTTTATGTTTAGTAATTCTTGCATTAAGTCTTTTTGCATGTGTACTTGAAAAGATACCAAAATACCGCAATTTGCTAATATTTCCCTGCTAATATTAGGGCGGGTCGCGAGCGAAATTAAACATTCTCCCGTTCCCCTCAACAACAACGCGATATCCTCGATGTAGGAAGTGAGTTTTGTTCTGTTACTAAGTTCTTGGGGGACAAAATACTGTGCGTCCTCTATTATGGTTATATGTTTAATTCCCTCGTAATTTTTACTCCCCGTTTCTATGTTCTTGTCCCATAAATATTTTAGTACCATGTTTAAAAAAAATAGGGCGTCTTCTTTTTCTCCCCCTTTGCGGATGATCGAGCTCAAGTCCAATAAAACTCTGTGGTTAAACAGCTCTTTCACGTTAAGACCGCTTTTCTTGTCGAATATGTTTTTTAACGTGCTTACAGAATAGCGACGGATTCTATTTCTGATAGCTTGAACGCTTTTTTTCATGGTAAAATCTTCTTGTTTCGCGTAATATTTATCAAATTCGCTAAAAAACTTGTCCCAGTTCCTATTTTCTTCTTTTGGACAAATTCCGTATAGAATGTCGATAAATACTTTTTCCATTTGAGGCGAATAATCGACATTTTCTAACAAACCCCCGCTTTCGAAGATTTTAAACACCCGTTCTGCGTGAATGTATGGATCCGCCCCTTCAGGATCGAAAATGTTAATCGAAAAGTTCTCGCCTGGCTTTAGTATAAGCAAATTGTTAATTTTCTCCTGTAAAAAGTGGTATTCTCCCTTAAATTCCGTTAAAAGAAATGGGATGTCGTATTTTTTAGTAAAATTCAACAAAAATTGCTGCAAAAAATTACTTTTTCCCGTTCCCGTCGTTCCACATATAAACATATGTTGCGCTAAATCTTCAATATTGAGGTTGAATTTATACTTTACCTTGTTCTTATCGATTATTCTTCCTATGTTTATATTTCCAATTTTGGACTCAGATTTTGAAGGACATTCCATAATTAATTCAAA
>JAUWHC010000148.1 GCA_030606095.1 Promethearchaeota archaeon
TGTTCTGGTTTCATTGCATCATCCAAGTCTTGTTTATTACCAATGACAGATATATGTGCTTGAGGAGCTTGTTCTTTTATTAGTTCCAAGAAGAATTTACTCTTTTCTACGTTTTCCAAAGTGGAATCGGTGATTAATAAAACAGCATCGCTTCCTTTAATAAAGTTGTTCCATAAATAACTAAATTGCTCTTGTCCAGCAAAATCCCACAAATGAAAATGTAATTTCCCGATTTTAATCGTAGCTATGTCTCCCGTAATGGTTGGGATGTGTTGCATGGGGATTTCCTCTGCTTTAATTAATCGCGTTATCGTAGTTTTTCCAACGCCAGAAAAACCTATGAGCGATATTTTCGGTCTTAAATTTCTATGAATTGCATCTATTGTTGGATCGAATATTTCGAAGGTTTTATCGTCAATTTTATGGTCTAATATGTCTTCAAAAAGATTTAAAAATTCTTTTTTGCATTTAATTAGTTCTTTTTTAATATTCTCGAAATTATCCGTTAAACCAGTAACGAATAGAAACATTAATTCAGGATCTTTTTCTGTAATGTAGGATATTCGGTATTTGTAATAATCGTGATACTCTACGCTTTTACCTCTTTTAGCGAAAGCTTCTTTCATTAAATCTGCTGCTAAAGAGTTGAAAACATCATCCTTAAGGGCTTTTCCAAAATGCCGATAATATAATAATTTGCCACCACTGTAAATATAAACTTGTCTTAAGATAATATCTCACCTAATCTATGTTAAATTAATTACTTATATATAAAAACTTCTTTATTTCGCTACATATTTTACAAGATCTTTAATTATTGAATATTTCTTATCTTTTTCTTTCTTTTTCTTAAAAGTTTCTTCAATTTTTTGAATTTCTTTGGAAAAATTAAAAACTGAAAAATCATATATTTCTTGTTCCTTAGAACTCTCGCTCAATTTCTTCAAAAAAACGCTAATACTGGGCATATATTTTGCCAAATTCATATTTAAGCCTAACTTTGATATCAAAATCAATTCCGTACTGAATGTAAAAAGGTAGTTATACTCTTGAGCCTCTAAAGCAAAGGAGTTTATTTTAGTCAAATTCAATTCCTCCGCTATCTCTTTAGAATTAGCGATAACCGAAAGAATTTTATGAGGGATAATCTTTCCTTTAGCAAATTCTTTTATAGTTGATCCTAATACAATTCCATATCTGCTTGCGATTGCGCATTCAGAATTTAGCTCCGTTTTCAATTGTGAAATGATTTCGTCGTAATTAATTTGTTTCATTATATGAATTATAAATTTTTTGAATAATTAATAAAATCTAATTTATTTATATTTAATTAAAATAAAATCTCAATATTAAAAGTAAAATTGAAAATATATAAATATCATTTTGTAGAAAAAGAATCAGATATTACAATAATTTCAGAGTCAAAAAGTGCTATTTTAAAAGCACAAGAAGGTTTTTTTTATCATCGTAAAATATTAGAAAAATTTGTTCTACAGAACAATAAATTTCTTACATCTTTTTCGCCAATTAAAATCAATAGTCAGTTAGAGATTGTCAATTTGATGGCCGAAGCGTCTATTTTATGCGATGTGGGTCCAATGGCAACTATCGCGGGAGCTTTTGCGGATTTGATGTTAAATTATATGAAATCAAAAGATACACCAAATTTTACTCCTGCAAAAATTGCTTTAGTTGAAGATGGTGGTGAAATTGCAGTTGACTCTGAAAGAGAGACAAAAATTGCATTATTTGCGGGGTATAATGAATTAAATTTGAATATAGGCTTCTTAATTGAAAAAAATGATTGTCCAATAGGTATAGCTACAAGTTCGGCCACAATTGGTCACGCAATAAGCCTAGGACAAGCAGATGCAGTAACAATATTTGCTACTAATGCCACTATAGCTGATGGAGCAGCAACAAGAATTGCGAACCTAGTAAAAGGAGAAGATATTGAGAAATCCATAAAAGGCGCTTTAGATGCAGCTGAAGATATCCAGGGTGTTATAAGTGCCTTTATCTGCCGAGAGAATAAAGTAGGACAAGTAGGAAGACTTCCTAAGATTTTTAAAATTGAAGGTGATAAAGGCATGATTTTTAAGAATAAAATTGAAAATATCTTTCCCGGGGATTATGAAATTTTTAAATAACCCAATAATAGGATGTACTTTCACCTTTCTCGTTTTTAACAGAAAAAATCCTATTTAAATAATCTAAGTTATAATATTGCGCAACTTCTTCATTAGAAAGTTGTCCAAAAAAGGAAAATCCCTCAGTTAAAAGATAATTATCTGCTAAAATCAAAAAAGCATTACTATTATTATAGTGTAATTTTATTTGTTTTAGTATATTTTCTCCATATTCATCAACATGATTATCTGGATGCATTAATGTATCATTTACCGGAATAAAGTATTGAATGGATGTTAATGGCTGATTTTCTTCATAATCTTCAAATGGAAAATTGTAATATATAAATAAATGGTTCCATCCAACTTCGCCAATAATAACGTTCTTTTCAGAAGTATAGTTCGAATACCATTGAACAGAACTTATCTCCCTATTCTTTAATGTAAAAATTTCAATAGCATTGCGATTTTCGTTGAATGTAGCAAAAATTGAAAAGATTATTATGAAAAATATTAAAAATTTTACTCTTAATGTCTTAATTGAATTGGTTTTTATTAATTTGTAAATATAGGAAATAAATCCAACTACAAGCAGTACTGAGCAAATATAAAAGATTCTTGAAAAATGGATAAAAGAATTTATCATTAAACTAAATATTAAACTTGTTAAAAGAATAAAGACAAGAATTAAAGCCCAAATCCAGAATATTTTTCCTTTTGGTTTATTTTGGAATAATACTAAACCCCACACACCAAAAGAAACAAATAAAAGAATTTCAAATCCAGAAAATATACTAAAAATACCAATTTTAAGGAACAATAAATTTACAATCACAAAAATAATTGTAAAAAAAATTCCGACCCCAAAAATAAATGGTATTATAAATTTATCTTCAATAGTTTTATAATAACTATACTTTTTCCCCGTTATTATTAATTTATACCTTCCCTTCGTAAAATTGAGTGCCTTTCTTTCATGTAAGGTAAATAATAATATAACTACCGCAAGGACTAATGCCCCTGAAAGAAGGTAGTACCATGGTAATTGAAACATAGATCTAAATACTTTAAAATATCCCATGCTTATATTTAAGCTATAGAAAATTAGAAATATTCCGACTAACACACATAATAAAATAAAATCTAAACCGCGTCTTGGATCTTTAACAAAATACACAAAATAAATCAATAAGTAAGAAATCAATAAAATCAATATAATTAATGAATGTGTCAAAAGTGAACTAATAAATATTAAAATTATTGTAATATGTGAAAAAAGTAAATCAGCTTTGAGCATTTCTATAGTTGGTCTTTCGAATTGAATAAATCTTTTATACCGAATGTAAAGAAGATAAAAGATGAATATACCCTGAATATATGCAATACTTGTAGGCCAAAATTGATACATTAAGATTATAAACCCTAACGATGAAAAGTTTAAAATATAAACCCCCAAAAGAGCTAAATTTTTATTTTTAAAAATTCGCCTAAAAAGATTATATACTATTAAACTAGAGACTGGAAATGTATAAAAAATGAAATATCGGGGAATTAAGACTATATCTAACCCTGAAAACATATGAATTACTGCACCAAAGATATGTAAACCAAATGACCCTGTGTATTCATTTACAGGTAAGTAATTAACAACTGAAATCTGCTTGATAATACTTATATGGAGCCAAGGATCAGTGCCAATAAATAACGGAACACTCACCATATATAAAATAAGCGTTAAAGAAATGAATGTTATTAGTAGGATATCATTTATAGAGATTAAATCTTTAAGATATTGCACTATAGAAAAATTTTCATAAAGGTGTTGATCATTTATTTCCAATTCTTTAGGTTTAAAAAAATCTAAGACCTTTTTTTTATAAACCGTTATTAAGATATAAATTATTATTAAAAAGTAAGAGATAAACACAATAAGAAAAAAATATAATCCTGTGATTGGAAATCCAATAAAAAATCCAACAAAACCTCCAATTATATAAAAAGATAAGTTAGAAACAATAGTTAAGCTTAATTTCTCTATTGAATTAAAATCCATTTTCTTAAAAATAATGAAATAAATTGGATATGTTGGTAAAATCAGCAATGTAAAGATTGTACTGAAAAGAATGCAAATTTGTATTAACACTCCTAAAACAATAACATCAAGAAAATTATGAAAAACATCTATAAGGTTTAGTAAAATAAATGATAATGACAGTATCGACAATATAAAAACAATAAATCTATCTCTATATCTTAAATAAAATAAAAAGTGATTAATCCTAATTTTAAAATTAGTCATCGTATTTGTTAAGATTAATTTATTTGGAGCTCTATTCCATATTTATTGCTATACCATTTAAAGTAATCTTTTAATCCTTGCTCTTGATTATATTGTGGTTTAAATTTTATCTGCTCCATAGCTTTTGAGATATCGGCGTAACTATGAATTATATCTCCGGGTCTTGGGTCTGTGTAAATAATATTAAGATGTTCTTTGTTTGTAATTTTTAACATAAGTTTTGCTAACTCAGTTAATGATATTGGTAAATTCGCTCCTATATTTAAAATTTCTCCAGGAGCATCATGTTCTGCCGCTAAAATGTTAGCTTGAACTACATCTTTAATGTAAGTGAAATCTCGTGAATTTTTTCCATCTCCAAAAACAATCAAATCGTCATCTCGAATAATATTACCTAACCAAATAGCGATCACTCCACTATATGGGGAGTCTCTCTGTCTTGGTCCAAAAACATTAAAATACCTTAATGATGTTGTTTTTAACCCATAAACTTGATGATACACTTGCATGTAAGCTTCGCTAGCTAACTTTGCAACTCCATAAGGAGAGATTGGTATTCTTCGCATGTCTTCTCTTTTGGGTAAAGTAGGAGTATCACCATATACCGAGGAACTTGATGCAAAAATAATTTTCTCTACATCCATTCGGCGAGCAGCATTCAAAACATTTAGAACGCCATTAACGTTCACATCATTGCAATTATCTGGCATTTTAACAGATTGTGGAACGCTGGTAAATGCGGCCTGATGGAATACTATATCAACGTCTTTAAATAAGTCCAATAAGAAATTCAAATCTCTAATATCACCTTTATGAAATTCAAAATTCTTGTTTTTTAAAGCCATATCCAAATTTTCTAATCTTCCATTAAAAAGATTATCTACGCTTATGACATTAGCACCTAATTCAAGAAGCCTATCAGCTAAATTACTTCCGATGAAACCTGCAACTCCCGTTATTAATACTCTTTTTCCATGAAAATCCATTTTTCACTCATCTTATTATTAGTATTAAACTTTAATTTTCGAAATTTATTAGGGTAATATAATTTTTAATATCCCATCTTGGTTAAAAGTTACCCGAAAAAATGTAAGATGTCAAAAAAAAATAACGAATTTTTTCTCTCCATCTATAGAATGGAATTATGCTTCATTTGCCATTCTATCAATCATGGATAATTATTAGTTTAACATGTTTCTATAAACTTTTTCTATTTCTTCCGAAACTTTCTCCCATGAGAATTCTTTTTTAATTAAATTCCTTCCATTTTTTCCAAAGTTATTCAATGTTTTTTCATTACTAATGAGTTTTAACATATTATCTGTCTCTTGAAATATTTTATCAATATTAAATAGGAAACCATTTTCTCTATGTTTAATGATTTCAGAAACACCTCCAACATTCGAAGTAATTACTGGAGTTTCACAAGCAAGGCTTTCTAATATTGTTGTCGGGACACCTTCAAATCGGGAAGTTAACATTATCAATTTACTCATGTTATAAACTTTTTCTATCTTTTCATAAGGGAAATATTCTTTATATGTAATGGGAAGCTCTTTTTTTGCCTTTTCTACTAAATTTTTTAATGGACCATTACCTATGATTAAAAATTTCAAAGAATTATCCTCTTTATAAAGTTCCTTTATAACTTTTATAAAAATATCAAATCCTTTAATATATGATAATCTGCCTATAAATGTAATAAATCTTCTGTTTATTGTATCAATTCTTTTGAATCTCTCAATATCAACGGCATTGGGGATATAGTAACAAACCTTCTTAGAGAGATCATAATTCTGCCTAATAAAATCAAGATCTTTTTTAGAAACAGAAATTATTGAATCTGAGTTTTTTATAACCAATTTGCCAATTATTTTATCAAATATACTTCTTTTATATAACAATTGGAAGTACTCGATTAAATTTGAACTTAATAAAAGTGGTGTTTGAACACCACCATGAATATGCAAAATAAAAGGAAATTTTCTTATTTTCCTTAATAATGCACACTGGGCTGAAGTAAAAAAAATATATGAATGTGCATGGATTAAATCATATTTTTGATAATTTTTTTTTATAAAACTATACATATTTACTATAGGATTTTTACCCCAGAGATTATGATAACATCTTTTATAATGCACTTTTATGGATTCTTCAATTAAATCGTTTTTTATTTTTCTCTTAAATACATCAGAGGTTAAAATTTCACTATCGATATTTCTTTTCTTTTTTAAATTGATAGATAAATTCTTGCAAAAGATTTCCGACCCTCCTAAATGATCCGGTGGATA
>JAUWHC010000317.1 GCA_030606095.1 Promethearchaeota archaeon
TCAAAATCTTTTCTTATCATCGTAATTTTAAGTAGAATAACCATTGAAGCCCTTTTAATCCATAAATTATCAGAATTTGACCACTCATCAATAGTTTTTTTAGCTAATTCTTCATTACCCGGTTTCCCGAGAAACGGACCTATGACTCTGACGCAGGTGCTATCGCAGTGACTCCAGGTATGGCAATATTTGGCGTATTCTTCTCTGAAAAGACGAATAGTTTCCTCATTAAATTTCTTTTTAAAACGATTTAAGAAAAAGAATGCTGCGAATTTTTCCTCCTCAACATTTGATTTGGTTAATGTTTTAAAAATTTCAATTGCGTCTTGATAAGTACATATGAACTTATTATAAACAATTTTTACGATGTTCTCAATCTCGGCAACCTTTACTCCGTATTTTACATAATTAGAGATCTGAGGGTTTATAATTTTATACATCTTTGACTTCTGTTCTGGAGTAAGACGCGGAGTTTTTTCCACCAATAGATTCTTAATTTCAATAATTACATCTTCCGTCATAGAAATTTATCAAGTCCTGTTTTTTGTTCTGATTCTTTACTTTTTTCTAAATATGGTTTAACGAATTCAATTATTTTTTTATTGAAATTCTTTAATTTTGATAGTTCCCCTCTTTTATACACATTTATAATAGATTCTTCCAGATTATTTAGATTTAAACCGGCCCATTTCATGGCGTTGTTTGATTTTCCGGTTTTAACAGCCTCCAAATATTCTTTGTTCAATAGCAACTCAGAAATCTTGTAATTCCACTTTCGGTAATCGTTCGGTATCCATCTCTTTTCTCTTATAGGTAATTCATACTCCTCGCAATAACTTAACAATTTTGGGTGTAGTTTCTTTACATAATCAGTAGGTGGGTACATTTGTCCTTTATATAAGTTTAGTAAAGGTTTAACGATATGTTCATATTTACTGTTCTTTAATTTATTGATAAAAAACTCTGCTTGTTGATCTCGTATTGTCAAACCTGGCGAAAAAAGAATAAAATCGGCTCCCGCTTTTTTAGATTGTTTAATAACATCTTCCAAATTTTCGTCGTTATCTTCTAAAAATGGTATTATTGGCATAAAATAAGTCCCAACTTGAATATTTGGAGCTTTATTTTTAATCTGTTTCAAAGCTTCAAGGCGTTCCTTTGGTGGAGAAGAATAAGGTTCTAAAAATTGCGCCAATTCCTCGTCAGTCGTAGTGATCGAAAAACCAACGGTACACCACGTATCTTCTGCGATTTTATTCAATAAATCTATATCCCTCGTAATCATTTTACTTTTTGTTGCTATATTCAAGGGAAATTTGTGTTTAGCTATAACTTTCAAAATTTTTAAAGTGTTTTCAGCCTCTTTTTCGATTGGTTGGTACGCGTCACAAACGCCACCAGGGCCAATTACATCGGGAAGTAATTTTCGAGCTCTCTTAATTCTAAGATCTAATTTTTTATCAATATTCGTTTTTACGATAATTTCGTTCTCGAAGTCTTGATCTAAGTAATACCTTTGGCTCCTAGCATCGCAGTATATGCAAGTATGGGCACATCCCGAGTAGGGGTTTATCGTATATCGCACCAAAACCAAGAATCAGGGTATTTTAACTTATTTAACGCCGTCTTAAATTCTCTATGAATAATTTTAAAGTTCTTCGTCATTTTAAAGTAAAATTATTAGTAAAGCTCTATAATACGATAAAAAATTTAAGATTAATTACACCTTACATGTAGTTTTAGATAAAAATAGTGAAAAAACGCCCTTGATTATTATTTTTATTATAAGTGATTAAGTGATTAAAAAATGGAAATGTTATTAGAAAAATGGGCGCTTCTTCAATTAATGTATATACCAGTTTGATTATATATATCTTTAGGTTATATAAAAGTATCCAATAATAATACTCTTAATACTCTGCTAAGATTTTTTATTAAAATTTTAAGGTTTTTTTAATAAATATGAATAAATTAGGGAAAAAAACGATTATCAATAGGATATTTAAATATCATTCTCAAATAATTAGACCTCTTAACTTCTTCGATGTGAGAAGATTAGTTTTGTCAAATTATTCTTTGTAAAATCGTTGTTCACTTTTGATTATCTTACAAATTAGCGAGTTTTTATTTATATTTTTTCAAAATAAAAATAATTGTATTATTGAATATATTCAATAAAAGCATTATGAATTCAGAAGGATGTCTGGGAGAGTATTAGGGTCTACAGGAATTATTTTTGGTTTCTTTCTATTGTGTACAACTTTAATTAGAACAGCAACTAGTAGGACTAATAATGAGGGGAAAATAATAAGTAGTAATGGATTTATCCCTTGTTCTGGGGCGGGAGCGGGGGAGGGGGAGGGTGAAGGAGATAATCCTATTTCAAATGAGTACATAAAAATTGTATTGTTATAAATCGATGTTTCAATACTCGATACGTTAAAAAGCAGGGTGTTTAACCCCATACCAAAATATTCTAGAGTTGATAAATTCAAGAGAATTTTTCCTGAAGAATCAGTTGTAAGCGTTAAATCGTATTTGACAGAAGAATTAAATAGAATGTTTATTGTAATCGATTTGTGAGATAAGCTCTCTTGAGTCTCACTCACATTAAATTGAGCTTCAATTAGAATTCTTTCTCCATAGCAAAAGTAATCTTTAGAATCGTTCAATGAATAATCAATATTGTATTTGCTGGTAGAAATTTCAATTGAATCGATATAACCTGTATTATTTATTTGCTTCATCTCGTCATACCAATAATGAAAGAGTTTTATAGTGATGTAATTAGTCGGTTTTGAAAAATCTAATTCTAGATTTTGAATTTCTATATTCCAATTCGTTAAAGTATGCCCTGTTTCATTAAGTTTAGAAGATTTCCATAGGAGTATGTCTTGTAATCGAAAGATGTAAATTTGATTGTAACTATCGATTATAGAAGAATTATAGTTTAATTCCCATTCTGTATTTATCTGGATAGCTTCGTCATTAAAAAATGTGAGTTTATTTGTGGAAAAATCAAGAATATCCATACCTTCTTTTATTATATATACAATTAAAGTATCAATATATTCATCTGTAGTGGTCATAGTGAAATTATTATAAAGATAAAAGCGTGCTTTCATAGTAATATTTGCTATGCCGTCCTTAGGTATTATTAAGCAAAACTCTTGAATGTTAAAAACCCAGCTTTCTTCATAAGTTCCATTAAGCGTGTATTGATTTGAAGACCACATAATTTGAGTGTTATTGTGTAGCTCAAACTGGATGTAGGAGGTTTCTATGCTCTCATTATAAAATAAAGACCAAGAAGAAGAAAAATTAACGTGCTCTTTAACACAATACAAGCTTTTATTGGAGTTAATAGTTAGATTATACACGCCACTTTTTGAAACTTCGATTTGAATCGATTCTCTATAGGTGCTAATTATAACTTGTGTATTATAGTTGATATAATAAAAATAAAATTTAACAAAAAGTATTTGAGATGTTTCGTTAAAGGTTATATTTAGGTTTTCTATGTTAATAGTCCAATTCTCCGTCATGAGAACGCAGCAATTATCGTACTTTTGCGACATCCAAAGAATTGAGTCATTGAAATGAATCACATGAACTTGCATATACGAATATTCAAAATCTGGAACATACCATATCTGCCATGACGCATTAACCTTAATATTTTCGTAATGTTGGTAATTTAATTTATCAGTTTCGAAATTATAAACATCATAGTAGAATCCCATAACACTTTGGGAAAGAAGAGGTATGCTAAATACAGATAATAGAAGAACTAATATAAATATCTTCTTCTTCATATAATTTTTTTGTAAAAGAATTATAAAAAGTCATAGAAAAACAATCATCCTTTTCATTTTAGTAGAAAAGAATTACAAAAAAAAA
>JAUWHC010000232.1 GCA_030606095.1 Promethearchaeota archaeon
TTTGTCTTATAAAAAAAGAAGATTAATAAATTTGGGAATTTCGGTCTATATAGATTTATAGGATAAAATAACTTACTTGTAAATTATAGGTTGCATTTTTAGTGGAATCCTCCTTATTATGTTGAATCTTCTTGATAGGTATCTTAAGAAAAATTATAATACTCTTGAAAAAATTAATGTGTTAGTTCTACAAAATAATAGGAGGATTGAAACAATCGATAAAAAAAGCTATCATTTTTTTAGGCTTTCAAAAAAGTTAAAAACTATTTCCATTTTATTTGTTTTCAAAGATCCTTTATATCTACATTTATTAAGAAGCAATCTTTATAGAATTCTTAGCACAAGTATAAAAGTTACCAACTTTAGGAAATCAATTAAACTTGAAATTCTGAAAGCCCTTGAATTTCAAGAATACTGTGTAGAATTCAATTATATAATACCATTGGTTATCTCTATTATGGAAACCATGATTTCATCTAAGTCTATTGGATTAGAACATCCTAATGTGAAGAAAGTTATAGAGATAGCTGAGGCGATTATGAGTAAAAATAAAGTCTTAAATATAGAAACACTCTACAATGTAGCAAAAAAAGGCTTGAATTTACCTAAAAACGGACTCTTATTTATAATACAATTTTTAATAAATAAAAAAATTTTAATTGAAGGTTCAAAGTTTTCAAGGGAAACAGTTCTTTCAAATCCTACCAGAAGAGGGATTTACAATCACATTAGAGCGAATCCCGGTGTTCACTTTTCTATTTTAAGAAAGAAAGCGTTATCTGATGAATCGGGAAGTTCAGGACAATTAATATGGCAGTTAGAGTTGTTATTAAAATTTAATTATATCAATAAAATTAAAGTAGGAAATTTCACAGTGTTTCTTCCCATTGAGATGAAAGTTGAGTTAGGAATAATTTATTTTTTATTAAGAGATAAGATAAATAGGAAAATTGTAGACTTATTAGCAACACAAAATTCAATTAAAAATTCAGAAATTTTTAAATTAATAGAAGAAAAAAGAGAAAAAGTCAATTATCGACTAAAAAATTTAATTGATTACGATTTAATTTGCTTTAAAGAAGATCCAAGTAAGGAAGTCTATTTGAATCCAGATAAACAAGAGGATGTTATTAATATATTAAATAATGTCAAAATAAGTTGATATAAAAAATAATTTAAATTAAGCAAATGGAATAAGAAAATGGTATTAAATTGGACACCTGAAGTAATCGTTGAAATTTTCACGAGTACAATTATCCTAACAGCTACATTATTGATGTACATTACCCCGAGAACTAAGCATGTAAAATCTTTATCTTATATCAGATTTGGTATCTTTTTTATGGGTATGCTCTTTGCCTTAGACTTATTGGCAAATCTTTTTTTGATCACATTTCTTTCTCGGATTAGTGGTCTTATGCTTTTTCCTAGTGTAGTGTTTTTTGCGATTGGGATCAACTACACTATTAAAGAAACATCTAATTCACCTTTCTTAATTATAGTAATAGGTTTAGGAATTTTATTTTGTTACCTTGCATTTCAACCTGGAGCTATCGGATTTGAATTTGAAGGAGGGTATCTAAATGTGAATTGGATTGGATTGTATGAATTGGTGGGTTCATTTTTTATATTCTTTGTTGGTAGTGCATCGTTTTATTGGGGTTTAAAAACTTGGTTGAATGCTCCATTTTTGATAAAAAGAGAAGCTTTTATATTTTCTATGAGTACTGTAATAAGTGGACCAGTAACTCTGATTTTATACCTTTTTTATTATTGGAATCCCATTTTTATTCTATTTGCTTACGCTACTACAGGTTTAGGAATCTTAATTTTTTGTATAGGTGTAATAAAAGAGCCTAAACTCCTTTATATTCTACCATTTACAGTTAATAGGCTTGTTGTAAGAGATCGAGAAGGAAACCCATTATTCGATCACGATTGGTCTCGTTCTATCCTAAAAGAATCAATTTTTACAGTATTTTTAAATACTGTACAACTCATGAGCGAAGAAGTTATAAATTTGGGGGGGCTATTGGACATTAAATTAGAAGAAGGTATCTTTACATTATATGAATCTAAATTAATCTCAGTTGGTTTAGTCGCATCTAAACACTCTAAATTATTACGAGAGTGTGTTGTACAATTTACTCGAGATTTTGAGCAAAAATTCGAACGAGAGTTGAAAAACCAGGTTAAGGATATAGTCCAGTACGAGGGAGCATTTGAATTGATTGAAAAATATTTTTCTAATTTTCCATATAAAATTATTAAAAGTAAAAAACAGCCATTATTATTAACAGGGAAGTTTATTAAAATTCCGCTAGAACTAGAAAACAAACTTCGAAAAATATTTCCAGACGAAAAAGAATACGAAGCTATTAAAACTGAGTTGATAAAATCACCCCTTTCGTTTTCTTCTGAATTTCTCAACTCCTATAATGAAATGAAAGAAGAATTAGAGCTTATCTCTGAAAAGGATTTGAAATATTTGGAATTTAATTCTAAATTAGATGAGTGACACTACTTCCGAAATAATAATCATTATTTTATCTTTTTTAATTTATTTTTCAAGACGGTTGATTAAATCTGCTTCAACTAACTAGGTCCTTTTCTTTTCATATGTAGATGTGGGGACGCCTGTATTTCTTCTGTAATAAAAAGCTTATTTTTTGATAGTCAAAGTAATGTATGAAGGTCTGAACAAATGATTCATTATTTAGAAAGAATAATAAGAAAGCGTAGAAATTTTAAAATTAAATAATTTTTTTCTTTTCAAATAATACAAAGTTGATTTGTTTAAATTTGGTCCTATTAGTTTTATATATCTGGAAGATAAAAAGATATATAATCAAAAATTATTAGAGGTTCTGAGGGAGTAGTAGTCGGCGAAATCCTCCCTTCTAATTAATTTAATAGAAATTCAACCTTATCTATCTTTTAATTGTTGAATTTATATCCTTACAAGTATTTACTATAAACAATCTAGTAAGTTAGTGACTCTCAGAGATTATATTCTCATTCACACGGTACAATTGGAATCTTTTTTTGTTTAATTGAGAAGGTCAATTGAAAAAATTAATCCATTTTCTAAATATTCAGATTGTTAGAATACTTAGGCTTTACTGTTTTGTTTGTATTACTTTTTAATACACAACAATTAAATATGAATTTTGATTAGTAATAATAACAAAATTAATAATTTTGTTAGAAGTGAAATCTAAAATGAAAAATAAAAAAAGTCTATTTATTTTAATATTGTTCTTTTCGGTGATTTACATATCGCTTGCATCATTCAATTTCACGAATGTGAATGCCAGCACCCCCTTTGATCCCCTACCAGATCCCCCTAATGATAATGTTTATTGGGATTTTGACGAGGGTAATATTGTAGGTTGGAATCTTGTAATGTATAATGGTTCGAATTACATGGGGGAGATGGATTTAATCTATAATATTTCAGCGATAACTTATTTCGAAAATTATTCAGGAGATGATATTGATTATTATGGAGTTCAATTAGCATCAATGTTTTTTAATGCTACTACATCTTCATTAGAAAGAGATACTAGTATTTCTTTTTCTAATCATTCTTTTGTGAATTTTACATCAGGATCAGAAGACTTCATTGCATTTATCCCCGATCAAAATCCTATGTTATTCATTAACCCTTTTATTCCTATAAACGGCTCAGAAGGATTGATGCTTCAATGGTGTGCTGAAAGATTAATTGATGATTATTCTATGTTCCTAGGTGGTGACATGTCACCAGATATAACCTACCCAGATAGTAATACAATGAGATTGGAAAATTTAACATCGGGAGAATATGCGCAAACAATTTATTATGACAATGGAACTCTTAAAACTGGAGAATTTTTTTGTTATTTGGGGGGAGAAATGTTTCCCGAAGGATTGACATATAACTATACTAGAATCTTTGATTTTAATCCATTAGACGATCTTGAATGGAGCGTAGAGATTGGTGATGTTTTTTATATTGGGATGATGGGGGGCGAATTTAAATATGAAATTGTAGATTTCGTAAATACCACTGCTCTTTATATGGGAATTTTAGCTTTTCAAGAAGTAAGAGCAAATGTTTCGTATTGGGATTTTTTCTCAGAATCTTGGGAATTCGAGGATGAAAATGCTACTATTGGTGTGGCAAATGAACAAAATCCTTTAGTTCTGTCAGGAGGAATGGAAGGACCACCTTTGATAGTCCCAATAGGGACGAGTGGAGAAGATCTTGCAAAATCATTTTTTTCCTATACATTGTCGTATCCTGAGTTAGAGATAACATATGGAGATTATTGGATGAAAATGGTAAATACAACTGATGATGGTTATTATTTTATGGAATTTTTCCCAAATGGTTTAATGAAATATACAACTTCAAAAAATTTATTGTATTCTGAAGATATGGTCATATTTTACAAAAATTCAACTATTATTAATGGTGCATATGACTTTGAAATCGAACCTTATGGTACAGATGAGTTTACTATTAATGTAAATATATCGGTTTCGGCTGATACACATTTACTATATGCTGGGATGGATCGAAATCCATCCATGGTAACACTTAACGGTGGCTTATTATTTATTGACCTCTTCCTTAATGAAACTAATAATTTAGAAGGGTTAATAAATATAACAATTGATTACAACATACTAGAATATGGAAATATTAACACATGGTGGTTTAATATGTCTGCCGATGAAGGAAATGGAGCTTGGGAGGAGATACCATACACATATCTTGGTGCTGGAAAATTAGAAGTTTCAGTAGATCATACTTCATTTTTTGCATTAACGGGAACTTCTTTTCCAGGACCTTTCATTTTAAGTACAAATGCATCCGATCCTGATACTAATGGTATCTTCAAATTATCCTGGGGAATTTCTAATGGAGCTGTTGATTATTCAATCTATTCAAGCAGTAATCCTATAACGGTTATCACAGGTTCAGAAACACTAATTGCATCTGGTGTTACTGCTTTAGAATATTTGATTACAGAGACCGTTAACGATATATATTACTATCTGGTTGTGGCTAATAATGCTGCTGGTCAAACACTTTCGAATTGTATCGATGTTTCTGTAGCTATTCCACCATCAGAAGATTTTGTGTTATCATCAAATGCGGGAGACCCTGATACTGATGGCAATTTCACTTTAACTTGGACTAGTTCTAATAGGGCAAATAATTACACAGTGTATCAATATTCAAGCTATATAACAGAAATCAATGGAAGTTTAACTATCTTAATCGATGAAACTGGAGATC
>JAUWHC010000383.1 GCA_030606095.1 Promethearchaeota archaeon
GTTGGGCGATACGCCAGTCTCAGGTAACCAAAGAAAAGCTTCTCCTAATCCTAAATTTCCACGTTTACTAATGAGTTTACAAACTACGAAGTCTCCCCCAAACCATGGCTCTTCTGCAGCAATTGCCATTCCTAAATTCCCTTCCCCTTCGCCCATTATCTTTTTAACGTAGTCTTTAAATGGTACGTGTAAGGGAGTTAATTCAATGCTAGTTATTTCATCTTTTATATTCATATTAAATCAAATAGTTTTATTTTGGTAATACTAAAATTAAAAAAAAAAAATTAATAATTTATTGATTTTAGAACGGACCACCTAAGCTCATATAAACGCAAGGGTGATCGGCAGCGGTTCCTCCCGTGTAAGTAATAAAAGTTACAGATGTATTAAGTTCCCCAGATACGAATATATGATCTATTCTATCATCTGGAAGTCTAGTCTCCCAACCTTTAGGAACATTGCCAACTGTCTTTCCTATAGTAGGGGCAACTTCCCAACAATCGTATAATTGTGCCACTGTTATATTGTATTGTTCGGTACCAGGTTCAAAGTTAAAATCTCCCATTAATATTACGTTGCTCAAACCGTTAGTTACCGATAAAATATTTTCTTGTTGGACAATTTGAGATGGATCTTCTGCAGGGTCCTCGTAATTTCCGAGGTGTGTAAGGAAAATATTGAATGTTGTGCTTCCAACAATAATTTGAGCCCATATCGTTGCTGTTTGTTCGCCCTTGCTTTCCATATAAAAAGTTTTAGGGTTCAAGATCGGATATTTTGAAAGCAACGCAATTCCAAAGGTCCCGGTTAAAGTGCTTGGCCCAAAGTATGAATATAACTTCAATCTATTACTCACGAATCTTACAATGTCTGAATTACCACTTGAAATTCTGCAAGTATCTGATTCTTGTAATCCTATGATATCGGCATTCAGATCTTTGATTACTTGGTATTGAGCGTCAAAATTTTTGTTACCAGATTCGTCTGATCCTTGCTGTATGTTATATGACAAGACTCTTAAAGAACCTCCAGATACATTTTGCTCTATAGGGAATTCTAACACTATAGCCCCTATTAAGGTAGTTAAACTAATCATAACAATTATTAACAAGGCTTTTTTTTTGTTTTTGACCATTGAATTAATTGATTCAAATGTACCTCTTGAAGCTTTATTTATTAAAAAGAGCGGTAAGAACACGAACACTCCTAATGTTAGAATTACAACCCAAATTGCGTCTCTAAATAAAAATCCGATTAAAGGTATGTAATCCGATACAATTGTAAAAACAGCAGATAAAATCATAATTAGGAAAAAGCCAGACGAGACAAAAAAACTACCACCTAATTTTCTTATACCTGGTCTACTTCTAAACAACTCGCTCGATAGCAAGATAAAATCAAGTAAAATTATTGGGCTTAGAATTAACATTATCATTAGCATTGCTTCGTTTAATATATTTGCGTCAGGAGGATAGAATGGATAAGACGGAACAAAGGCAAAGATAACAGTATTACCTAATATGGTTAAAATTAGAACCACAATAAAAGTAATATTCCAAATTGTTACTATATATGATTTCAATTTCCCAATTATTTCCGGATTAGAGATTACGAGAATTATAAAAGCAGAGTTCACTAAAACGAGAAGAGTTAGAATTAAGACATAATTTGCTTCAGTCCACCTTGCTATAACTGTAGGGCTACTAAATACGAAATATATCAGAGTTATCACGCTTATCATTCCTAGAGTTAATCCAATAATTTTCCATTTGCTTGCTGGTTTAAAGTTACTTATAGTTATGTCGTTTGATGAGGTTGAGCTTTGCTCTGAATTTGCTAAATAGATTAATGTCAATCCCGCAAATATTGCTAATATCCATCCAATCAACATGAACCAACTATATGTAGATAGATCAATAGATGATCCCAATGTTCGTAATAAGATCGATAATAATAATCCTAAACCTAACCCTGTTCCTAATAAAATTCCGTTGCTTTCGTAGTTCCCTTTTGTTTTTTTATGAAGATAAACTGGAAAAAAAATCATAAAACACCCCAATCCTAATCCAGTGACAAGCATTTTTAGTTGAACATCTAAAAAAGGTTGTAAAACTCTACAAATAACAAAAATCTCACCGATTGCGATAAAAGCTTTATTAGGAAAACCTCTTTTGAAGAATAAGAGCAAAAATGGAGTCAAAAGAAATAACAAAGCTAAGACATTTTCGTTCAATTCCACTTCAATAAGATTCAACGCGTATATCGATTCTAAGAACTCTGTCATGAGTTGGAAGAAGAATAGAAACATTATACTGAGAAACGCTAATTCTGAATAGAATTTATTGATAAATTTGTTATAGATTTCCATATTAAAAAATAATATTTTAGAAATATATAAACTTTTAAAATAATCTAAAAATTAAAGTGAAAATTATGAGTAAAATAATTGAAAATGTTGCAATAATTGGAGCGGGCTTTACTGGAAAGCAAATTGCAGCAATAGCTGCTTTATATGATTTCAAAGTATATCTTTTTGATATAAATGTTGATACTCTAGCGGAAGCGAAAAAATACATATCTGGAGCTTTAAAAAGAAAGAAGAAAAATGACGCTCTTAAGAATGTCTTCTATTTTAGTGATATATCCAAAGCAGTTTCAGATGTAGATTTAGTAATTGAAGCAGTTCCAGAAAATCTCGAATTAAAAAGAGAAGTGTTTTCTCAAATTGACAGTTTAGCCCCTGCAAAAACTATTATTGCTACTAATAGTTCTTCTTATCCCGTTTCGAGAATTGAATCTGCGGTCAAGAGGAGAGATAAAGTTCTAAATATTCATTTTTATCCTCCAATTCCTACACGACCAATGGCAGATATTATGCGTGGAACTGAGACTAGCGATGAAACTTTTGAAATTGGAAAAAATTGGATAATAAATATTGGATGCGAACCTCTAATAGTTAAAAAGGAATGTTTTGGTTTTGTTTTCAATAGAATATGGCACGCTGTAAAAAAAGAATGTATTAAAATGTGGGCGGGAGGTTATGCAGATATAGAAGTTATTGACACAGCTTGGAAAATATTTACTAAAATGAAATTGGGGCCATTTACTATGATGGATGGTATCGGATTAGATGTCGCTTATGCAGTAGAAATGTCGTATTATGAAGAGAGTGGAGACCCAAAAGACAAACC
>JAUWHC010000051.1 GCA_030606095.1 Promethearchaeota archaeon
AGAAATCATTTGGAATGTGGGAAGCGTTTCGGGATTTAAAAGCCAAGTAAATGGTTGGGTACGCCAGCACGATACAATAATGTATTACACTAAATCACCTATTTTCACTTTTCATAAACAATATTTACCATATCGAGAAGAATATATTAAAAAAATGTTTAGATACAAGGACGAAAACGGACGATTATATCGAAAACGCCGAGAGGGTAGACAATACTTGGACGAAAGACCTGGAACATTAGTTGGTGATGTATGGAATGATATTTATTCTTTTCAAACGACTACGCGATCGAAGGAATATTTAGGTTATCCTACTCAAAAACCCGAAAAACTACTCGAACGTATAATTTTAGCGTCTTCAAATGAAGGAGATATTGTTGCTGATTTTTTCTGTGGCTCTGGAACAACGATAGCTATGGCTAAAAAGTTAAATAGAAAATGGATTGGTGTTGATATCAATCAGAATGCCATCGAATTGTGTAGAGAAAGGTTAAATTTAAACTTAAAAACCTAAATACAAATGTTTTATCAATAATTCTTGGATCAAACTACATAAAACCATTGATTCCAAATATTTAATAATTTTATAAACTTTTCTCTGGAAATTGAGTATTCCTTGAATTTACCTTTCTTAGAACTATGAATAAAACTATGTTTCTCCAAAATTCTAACATGATGGGAGATGGAAGGTTGATTTCTATTCAAACTTTTTTCAATTTCAGAAAGTAAACATGGTTTATTATTTAATAGATTTAAAATTAAAAATCTATCTTCATTGCCTATGATTTCCATACATTCTCGTAAGAACTTATTAGATGTATTATTCTTGAAAATTTTTTTTACAGTTCTAATTTTATTCTTTGTTAATTCTTTCATGTTTTTCTTCCGATTCCCTTCTTTCTATTATTTTTTAAATAATTAAGATGAGAGATTTTTAATCCAATTCTCCCATAAATATACAAATTCCATTATTTTTGGCTTATTCAATGAGTAGTAAATATATTTTCCTTTTTTCCATCCTTTAATGAATCCTGTTTTCTCTAATATCTTAATATGGTGTGAAGATGTAGATTGAGATTTATCGATAAACATCTGTATCTCATCCAATTTTAATGGTTGAGATTTTAATATTTCCAATATTAAAAATCTATCTGGATTTGAAAACGATTTCAACCATTCAACTAAATTGATTTTTTCACCAAAAACTTCTATTTCAAGCGTAGGATCTATGTTTTCATTTGCTTGTTCAAGATAATTTCTTTTTTCTAAGGGATTATTAATCTGGGAGGGTAAAATATTTTTATCTGGTTGAATAAATTGTTTAATCTGTTCAAATTTTTCATTACCTTTCTTAAGTTTTTTTTTCACTTGATGATTGTACATTGCGAGTTCTATTGTAGGTAGAAGGTCATCTTCATTCGTGATAGGTTTTACTATATATCCATAAGGTTCTGATAATTTGGCTCTATCTAAGGTTTTTTTATCTCCATAAGCAGTTATAAATATAATTGGAATATTATAGTTTGTATTAATAATTTTCGCTGTTTCAATTCCATCTATAGTTCCCGCTAGAATTATATCCATTAATATCAAATCAAGATTTAAATTCTTGATTTTGGAAATTGCCTCTTCTCCAGAAGAAACAATAGCAATTGGATTATAGTTTAATTTTTTTAAAAGAATCGCTATTGCTTCAGCGGTAATTAATTCGTCTTCAACAATCATAACTTTTATTTGTGCCATTATACTATTTCTTATAATATTTTTTTTAAAATTACCTGGTGATTATAACATGAGTTCCATTATTTCTCTCAATAGAAATCTTTCCATCCATTTGTTTGGTTATAGTGGATATAAGTTTTAACCCTAGTGTATCTGAACTTTCATAATCTACATCTTTGGGAAAACCTATTCCATTATCATACACATCTAATATTATTCTATTATTTATGGTTTTTTTCAGTGTAACGATAATTTTTCCGTCCTCATTTTTAGAAAATGCATGTTTTAATGAGTTAGATACAAGTTCATTTATAATTAAGCCCCAAGCAATGGCGTTGTCTAGACTGAAATCAATATTTTCAATGTTCAATTGTAGTTTAATCTTTTTGGAATTTACTGAATAAGCTTTAAATAGATTATTAACAAGGTTTTTTATGTATTTTGAAAGACATATCTTATTCAAGTTTTCGGAGTTGTATAATGTTTGGTGTATTAGCGCCATAACTTTAATACGATTTTGGAAATCCTTAAAAATATGGAGAATTCTTTCATCTTTTATATATTGTTCTTGTAGTACTATTAAACTTGAAATTATTTGTAAATTGTTTTTCACTCTATGATGGATTTCTTTCAGGAGTATTTCTTTTTCTGTTAGGGAAGATTCCAGTAGGGTTTCATTCTTTTTCTGCTCAGTTATATCAATTATATTTATATATAGAGCAGAATTTTCTTGAAATTGAATCTTTTTTAAATATTGTCGAATATACAAATAATTTTCATTTTTTTTCTTCAATCGTATTTCGGATTGAAATGAGGGTATATCTTCGTTTAAAATTTTATTATATTTTTCAATAGTCATTTGTAAATCTTCAGGATGAATATGCTGGGTTATGGTGTTTAGATTCCAAGATAATAGTTCATTTATTGAAAATCCTAAAATATCAGAAATGCCTTTGTTTGCAAAAATTATTCGTCCATGAGCAATGATAAGCGTACCCAACAAGGATTGTTCTGTGAGCATTCGATATTTTTCTTCACTTTTTTTTAACTCTTTTTCAGTAGAATCACGAACAATAACACCTGCAAGAACATTCGCTATAGATTGTAAAAAATTGATATCATCTTTTGAAAATTTCCGAAATTCTTTTGTATGAGCTCCTAAAATACCAAATGGGGTGTTTGTTCCTTGAATAATAACACTCATTCCGCTAATAACATCATGATCTGCAAGAAGTTTTGGGGCACAAAATCTAGTTTCAGTTTTTAAGTTTTCCGCAATTACTGGAGTAGTTTTTAGTAATGTAAAACCTGCTTGCGAATTTTTATTATTTTCAACAGTTACATTTCCTACTAATCCTTTATGCCAACCAACTCCTGCCCGTAATTTTAAAGATTTCTTATTAGGAAGAATTTCAAGTACCTTCGTAAACTCAACATCCAATATTTTTGCAAGCAAAGATGTTGCTTTTTTAATTATAATATCAATTTTTTTTTCAGTAATAGTTTCCAAGCCAAATTTGGCAATCAAAGCTTGTCTATGGATATGTTTTTCAATGGACTGTTGGATTTTTCTGCTTTTCGTTAAATCTTGAGAAACACAGAGAATTCCGATAATTTTATTTTGATTATTAAAAATTGGTGCTTGATTTGATGAAAGTTGTATATAAGTTCCATTCTTTTTTTTTAATCGATATTCAATATTTTTAACAAATTTACCTTCCATTACTTTTTTAATTCCTTTGGTAAGAATCATTTTATCATTAGGATGAATTAATTTATAAATGCTTGATGAATCGGTTTTTTCTTTATTATATCCTAAAAAATCATTAAAAGCATTATTAACATCAAGAAAATTTGTGTTTAGATCTAAGGTATAGATCATAAATTTAGAAATTTTAAGCAATGTCTGAAATTTCTTTTTAGTTAAACATTGTAAACAGTAAGAAAAATTTAGTCTATTGAAGGAATTTGTATTTTTTATCTCTCGTTTAATAGTAGGAATTAAGCGATTTAGATTATCTTCTTTGATATAATCATTTATTCCAGTTTCTATCAAGGAAATCATCATTTTTTCATCTATTTCTTTTCCAATAACAATATAGGGAATTACCATTTCTTTTTCTTTAATAATTCTTAATATCTCTATTCCGCATAGTGTCCATGCTTTATAGTCGGATAATATAATATCCCATGTCTTTTTAGATAACACTGAATATAAATTGATGTGATTTTCGACGAATTCCAATTGCACTTTGAAGTTATATGCTTTTAACTTTTGTATTATTGAAGATACTGCATCATTAGAAACAGAAATGAATAATATATCATATTTATCGCTCAAATTTCATGCACTTACTAAATTTTCATTATTTTATTAACATTAATATTCTTTAAAATTTCTTTAATTAAATTATATAAATTTACATATAAAAAAAATCTGTTTGTATTAGCTGCATCTAAACTTTCATTCTAATTTTTCTAATAGTATTAAAAAAATCCTTTAAAATAAATCTTTTGGATATAAATCGATATAGATTAATATTATTAATCTGAGATAGATAGAATAGAATGGAACTCTTAATTATTAATCTGGTAAAGAATTTTTATGTTAATATAACTTTTAAGGATATTCTTCTATTTTTCATTGGTATTCTATCTAATTTATCACTTTAAAAAAAAATTAATTAGTAAAATTTATAAATGAAAAAATGTAGCAAAACTCATACAAAAAATTTTGAATCAGTATTTAATGTTTTTTGTTTCAAAATTATAAAATGCTAAAAATAGGAGAAAAAGAATGGTAAAACTAACAAATGAAATGATAGAAGGACTTAAAGTGCCCGGTAAGGGTGGAAGTTTGGTTTATCTTTGTACTTCTTCTTTAGACGGCAAACCGAATATTGCAGGTATGCGTTACATTGATACGATCAAGAATGATAAGCTTTTGATCGCAGATATGTTTTTGCTGAAAACTAAAGCAAATCTTAAAGAAAATCCAGAATGCATTATTGTTATATGTCATCCTTTAGATTCTGGAAGAGATTGGGTGTTTAAGGGTAAGGCTATTGACATTGAATATGGATTTCCGCCTGATTTTGATTGGTATGGAGTAAAAGCTAAAGAAATATTAGATGGATGGGGGGATTGGCATAATAAAGAGCCCCCAGATGAGGTCCCGCCAGATGTTGTGTATGCAAAACCAGCACAACGAGGCGTTGTCGTGTTACATGTGGAAGAAATTTATTCTATTGAAAAAGGGAAAACAGGAGAAAAAATCCAATAGGAGGTAAATGAAAATGGGAATAAAATTAACAGATAGAATGAAAGCTTGGATCGAATCAGGATGCCATTTATGTGTAGCTGATAAAAATGGGAATCTTTTTGTTACTTTAGCACGAAATATCAAATCAATTTCAGATGATGATGTTATATTTGCACTTTCTAAAGATGAATATTCAGTAATAAAATCCGCTTTTGAAGAAAATCCATGGGTTGCTTTTGGAGTTTCTAGAATTGGTGGAGTACGTGCTTGTTATCAATTTAAAGGCAAGGGAAGTGCAACTACTGAAGGAGAAATAGTTGCTTTAAAGGTAATATTATCTGAATTATACTGCACAAAGCCAGGTTGTTATGCAGGTCTCCGACTTGATTCAAAATCTTTTAAAGAATTGGAAAAGTGGGAAAGCGATTTATGGAAAGATCTGCCAAAAAAATAATTTTTTTTTTTTTTGAAGTAAAAAGACTAAATTATACATATAATTAAAATCATTTAAATAACGATAAGATAATGAATGCCATGATTAATAGTGAGAAGAAAACTAGGAAAAAACCAAAGAAATTACCGAAACAATTTCCATGGTTTATGCCTTTTATGTGTGAAGGATGCGGAGATTGTATTGATGTTTGTCCGAATTCATGTGTAGAAATGTTTGGTCTGGATAGAAAAGTCCCTGTAGCATGGGTTGTTGATCCAGATTATTGCATTGGTTGCGGAAAGTGTTCGGATGCGTGTATAGTATCAGCAGTTCAAATGACAGCATATGTAGATAAAGCAATTGAAAGATATAAAACTAAAAAACCATTTCAATGAACAAATTTATAAAAAATTATATAGATATGATTTGAAGTTAGTAAAAAGTATAAAAAAATAAATCTTTAATAAAAAAAAGGTGAGTAAATTGGTATTTGATTTGAGAAGATGTGATTTTTCAAAATGTAAAGGAGAATGTCTTGCAAGGTGTTTATTTGTTGATTATGATGAACAAAAAGCTAAAGCGGATATGGCAAAATTAATATATCAAGAACCTGCTGATATTCTTGCTAAATGTGTTACTTGTTATGCGTGTAATGAATATTGTCCTCAAGGAGCAAATCCATGGGATTTGATAAATCAAATGCAAGAAAAGACAGGGCTTTACATTTATCCAAAGGAAGCTAAAAAAACTGCTTTAGGATGGGCTAAAAAAGAAGATAGGATCGTTAAAGTAGATCCTGATAAACCTGCTGTTTCTTTAGGGGGCTTTTCTGATGCAATTCCATGGGATAAAGTTTTTAAAGGAAAGTTATTTGAAGGACTATCATTAATAATGGGAGGATCTTATGCTTGCAGAGCACCAGAAACACATATGTGTGATGCTAATTCTGCCTTAGATAACTTACCCTCATTAGTAAAAAATCTTGCTAATACAGGATATAAGGAAATAATTTTTTATCATGATGCTTGTTATGGTTTTGTAACATCTGAAGCACTTGCTAAAATGATTGAAGTTCCCTTTAAACCAATTCATTTTATGGAATATATTCGAAATTGGCTACGTGATCATAAAGATTTGATTACTCCTTTAAATATTAAAGTTGCATATCAGCGACCTTGTACTTCTAGATATAATCCTCATGGAGATTTAAAAGAAAATTTCTATGATTGGGTTGAGCAAACTTTTGAATTACTTGGTTGTGAGCTTGTAGAGCGGACATATCAAAAAGAGAATTCCATGTGCTGTTGTTCCGGTATTTTTCCAACCCAGAAAGAGCGTGCTATGAGTTATGTCAATAAGAACCTGCAAGATGCTAAAGATGCTGGAACAGATAACTATATTACATTCTGTCCTATCTGCACTGCGGTAATGCGAGGTACAGCTAGAAAAATGGGAATGGAACCTTATTACATAATAATGCTCGTACAGAAGGCACTTGGTGAAGATTTGCCATTAGGAGGAGCAGCAATCGGAACTCCGGTTCATTAGTCAAAATAATCTAATTATTTTTTTTTAAATAAAAAAGGATTTAGTATGAAAGTTCTTATAAGTATACGTTCACTTGAAGAATTACAACCTGCCTTAGAAGGAAAAGCAGATATTATAGATCTAAAGAACCCAAGCGAAGGATCATTAGGTGCAGCGGTTCCTTCATTTATTAAAAAAGTTAAAAAATTGGCATTAAATGATTTAGTAAGTGCGGCAATCGGAGATATGCCAAATTTACCTGGAACTGCAGCGTTGGCAGCACTTGGAGCTGCAACATCAGGGGCAGATTATGTAAAAGTAGGACTTTTTGGTGTAACTAATGAGAAAGAAGGAATAAAATTATTGACTGAAGTAGTTAATGCTGTAAAAGAATACAACTCAAATGTTATAGTGGTTGGGGCTGGTTATGCGGATTCAAGGTCTTTTGGTGGTGTTGATCCAATGAAAATCCCTAATATTGTAAAATCAGCAGGTGCTAAGGTAGCAATGTTAGACACAGCCACTAAAGATGGTAGAAAATTATTTGATTTTTTAAATTATATCGAATTAAAAAGTTTCGTCGATAATGCTCATAATCTAAACTTGTTAGCAGCGCTAGCAGGATCTCTTGACCCTGAAGACTTATTTATTATCAATAAATTAGGTACGGATATCACGGGATTCCGAGGTGCTGCTTGTAGCAATAAAGATAGGAATACTGGCATCGTTACTACAGAACGTGTTGCTAATATTATGAAAATTGCAAATATATTATAAATAAAAATTTATGAAATAAATTTAAAAATTAGAAATAAAATGAATTTAAAAATGTCAAAAAAAATAATAAAGCATATAGATGATAAGTGTTATGGTTGCAAAACATGTGAATTAGTTTGTTCATTTCACCATAATAAAGTATTTCAGCCAGCAAAAGCGAGTATATCCGTAGAAAGAGATCATTTAAATGGTATTTGGACATGGACATTAAATGATAGTTGCGATAATTGTGAAAACGAGGAGGAGCCATTGTGTGTTAAATTCTGCTTATATAATGCTATTGTAATTAAGGAGGAGGGAGATTAGTTTGAACAAATTTAAAATTAAAGGGGGAATTACAGGAAAGATATTACGTGTTGATTTAAGTGCAGAAAAAGTAAGAGTTGAGGATAATATATATGCTGATAGATGGATTGCAGGAAGGGCTTTGAGTAGCTGGATTCTTTTAAATGAGATGGCCCCCGGAACTAAATGGTCTGATCCTGAAAATTATCTTATTTTTGGTGCGGGTGCATTAATTGGTACGATCGCCCCCGCAAGCTGCCGGACAAACATCGATACAATAAATGTATTTAATAATGGGAAAGGATCCTCTAATTTTGGTGGGCATTTTAGCCCAGAGATGAAATTTGCTGGGTTTGATCAAATAATCATAAAAGGTAAGGCTGAAAAGCCTGTATATTTATTTATTTCTGACGGTAGCGCTGAGATTCGTGATGCATCGCATCTCTGGGGCAAAAGTACTTATGAAACCGAAGATTTAATTAAGAAAGAATTAAGAGATAACAAAATTGAGATAGCTTCTATTGGTCCTGCTGGAGAAAATTTAGTTCATGGATCCGCGATAATTATAGATTGTGGTAGGGCTGCTGGTGGGTCTGGGGTTGGATGCATTATGGGGGATAAAAAATTAAAAGCTGTTGTAGTTCGAGGACACAACTCAGTGAAGGTTGCTCATCCAGAAGAATTTTTACAAAGAGCTTATAAAGCATATCAGAAAATAATAACACGACCTACAGCTAAAGTATTCCGCAAAAAAACTCTTGCAGGAATGGTATATAATGACTCTCAACAATTTGATGATCTATGGGAAATGATGCATTCTATTAAAAATTCTCAAGATGTACATTGGTCTCGTGAACAGCGTTCAAGAATAATGGGCAAGGAAGGTGTTGGTAAATTCTTTAAAAAAATACAAGCGTGTTATGCATGTCCTGTAGGTTGCCAGCCATATTCTGAAATTAATGAAGGAAAATTCAAGGGTTCCAAGGGATTAGGTTATTGGATTAATTCAGTTATGTGGTCTGGAAAGATGGATGTTACTGATCCAGAAGCTTCACTACAATATCACCTTCGTGCTAATCAATTGGGTTTAGATGGAGATAATTCATCCGTCGTTATGTCTTGGGCATTCGAGGCGTATGAAAAAGGATTGTTAACAAAAGAAGATACTGATGGCTTAGATTTGACATGGGGTAATTTTGATGCAATGCTTGAATTACAGGAAAAAATTGCCTTTCGAGATGGGTTTGGTGACTTTCTTGCAGATGGTGTAGTCGCTGCAGCAAAAAAACTTGGAAAAGGTTCAGAAAAATTCGCTATTAATCAAAAAGGACAAGATACACTGGATCCATATCGTGTTTGTAAGGGATGGTCTCTCGCCTGTGCTACATCTCCAATTGCAGGGCGTCATATGCGGGGAAGCATTAATATACCAATTGCATTTGGACCTAAAGGTGTAAAATTTAATCCCTATTCTTATAAAGACCAACCACCAGTAGTATTTTGGGAATTGCAAGCTAAAGAAATTGAAGATATTATTGGAATATGTGTTTATGTAGGAACTTGGTCGGGTGTATATGCGCTTGAACCTTCAGACTATGTCGAATTAACTAATTTAGCATTGGGAATTAACCTAACGGAAGAGGAATTCATGCTCTTAGGACAAAGAAGTTATAATTTAGAGAAAGCATTTAATACAATTCATGTTGGATTTAAACGCGAAGATGACCTTCCACATCGGAGATTCTTTGAAGATCCTATCTTATCTGGGCCACATAAAGGAGAAACTTTAAATAAAGAAAAATATAATTCTATGCTGGATGCATTTTATGAACTTCACGGATGGGATAAAGAAACGAGTTGGCAAACACGTAAAACTTTAGAATCCTTGGGACTATCCGATGTAGCTGAAAAATTAGCTGAAGTTGGTCGGTTGATTGAATAATATTTTTAAGAATTAATATTAACTATTATTTTTCTTTTTTGGAGAATCTGAGCTGGCATCAGAGATAAATATCTAATTAAATAAATTTTTTTCAAATTTCTTTATTCTTTTCTAAAGTCAATCTTCTCTATACCAATCCATTCTTTAGCGTCCTCAAGGTTGGATACGATTTTCCTTTTAGAAGATTCAGCGTGCTCTAAAAGATAATTGAATTCTACGCCTAATGGTGGATTTTTCGAGATTACAAATGCAGATTTGCTAAGTTTTTCATTGTTTCGTTTTAATAAATCTAAAATTATATCGATTGACTCTATCCGTAAAAGAATCGCTTCGGTAATGTCGATAATTACATTTAAATTCTCGTGAATATCTTTAGTTAAATCCTCAAATTCTATTACAAATCTTTCTGCTACAGGTAAAGGAAAGGTTCCAATTGCTTTTAGGTAAAAACAATCGTCACCTAATTTCTCAATTTGATACATTTTATTGTCAATTTTTCTGTTTTAAATAAAAGTATAACAAATTGCTAATATTAATTTTGTTTTTTTGAGTTCTATCTTTTTTTGGGATTTGTGAAATTTCCTCGAAGACAAACGATTTATGCCATGTTCCATTTAAATATGCAATGAAAAGGGGAGAAAATATATCGGAAAGCATTCCCACAACGGATAGATCAGACCGAGTAAAAAAGAGAAATCTTTGGTCCCAGATCGTTATGAATATCAT
>JAUWHC010000302.1 GCA_030606095.1 Promethearchaeota archaeon
AATGTTGTTTGAGAACGATTTAATTCAAATCCAAACAATACTAATTGAGAGTCATTTAAACTTGATTCGTATTTTTCTTCAGCTTCCATATTGATCATTTTTTTTATTGTTTTTTAAATGGATATTTTTAAGTGTGGAAAATTTCTTTTAAAACTCTAATAATCTTTATTGATTAATTAGTTTAAAAAGATTCAGTACTGATTGTTGTCATATAAAACAAAAAATACGTCTTACAAGACATAAATTTTGTCTAATTAAACATATATATCAAATATCATAAGAGTTCAATGAAGAAGATTTTTATAAATTAATTTTATGTTTTATAATTATAATGATTTCATTTAATGAGTTCATAGAAAAATATCATTTAGATAATATTGATCAAGTATTAGAGTTAAAAGGTCACGAAAAAATCGACTTTATAAATGACTTAAACGCATTAATGAAAACAATTGGTAGAATTTTCGATAAATTAACTACAATTTTTTCTCTTAGGGGGGGACAAGTTCTGATGAGCTTGGCAAAATTAAAGACGCCTGAAGAATTTATATCTAAAACAGATGTTTTGAACTGTTTAAATTTAGATAGACGTGAGAAGTTGATTCATGGTTTTGAATTTTTAAATGAACAAAATTATATTAAAATAAAAAAAAAGACGAGTAAATTACATATTGTTTCATTAAACGAAAAAGATAATCCCGATTTTATATTATTTCGTGAAATTGTACAAAAATTTTGGACTTCTCCTCAAGAAGAAAAAAATAAAGCAAAAAAATGGAGTGATTTAAAATAAAAAATCAAGATATAATTTTACCTGAGTTAAATTTTGAAAATAAAGACGATATCTCTACTTTTTTTAGCATAATTAAAGTTGAATATTTACAAAAATTATATAAAGTTTATTTTCTTTTAGTCATGTTGTTTGTAATATTAATAATATATCAACTACTAATGATACAATATTA
Organism: Promethearchaeota archaeon; assembly: GCA_030606095.1. Taxonomy (GTDB): domain Archaea; phylum Asgardarchaeota; class Lokiarchaeia; order Sigyniarchaeales; family SOKP01; genus SOKP01. The sequence continues at coordinate 966 of JAUWHC010000302.1, forward strand.
CCAAGTTCCCCCTATTATTAACACTAGAGCCTTTTTAGATCAACTGGTTATGTGGATTCTTATTTCTCTCAATTTCTTAATCCATTTTTTCCATTTATCTTATAGAAAGTTTTCACCCACATTGATACATTTTCTTAAAAGGGAATTAGATAATTTGGGTTTTGAAATTCATCATAAGTTTAAAACGGGTTTATTTTTTTTTCTTTTTAATAGTTTGTCAGTTATCATTTTAGTTAGTATTAATATTGGGTTTTACTATTCTACTAATGATTTAGCTACACTTCTTATTAGTAGATTATTTGTAATCTATATTTTTTCAAGTATTACAATACCTATCCTTCGAGGGATATTACACGATAAGTTTTTAATTAACTTAAAAACACCTTATTTTGTCCAGATTAATTTTCAGTTCAAATTAATAAAACATAAAGAAGTTGAATCGCAAATGGTTAGGATCTATATGACTTCAAATAAATTATGTTCAAAACCAAATCAAACGGGATTTAACATTCATAAAGAAATATCAGAAAGAAGATGGCTTCCTAGAAAAAGAAAACTTATCTTTCGAACGCTTCATTTGAGTCCAAATTTGTATTTTCATGAATATTCAACTCCAATTAACTTTAAAGAACATTTTTTAAATATTGTTTCAGCAATTAGAGAATGGGATAATACATATAAAAAAGGAAATTAGCATTACTAAAAGATTGGACTATTGAAATTTTAAATAGAATTCTAATCTCCCAATCCTATAAAAAACATTTAAATTTTAATTACGATTTAAGGTTATCACCATGAAAAAGATTTGGATAATTCATAACTCTCTGCATGGAAATTCTGAGAAGATTTCACAACAGCTTGCTGAAGGATTAAAAGATAGTTATGATGTAAGTGTAGATAGTATTAAAAACATATCACCTGAAGATATAGCTAAAGATGAGCCTTATGGTTTGATCATTGCTGTTCGAATCGTCGCTTTTTCGTCAGATAAAGAGATTCGAAATTTTACCACCAATTTAGATAAAGTCATAACTAAACCAATTTCGAAAGTCGCTTATTTTTCTACCCATGCTTTGGGTTGGAAAAAGTTATTTATAAAAGGAATGAAAAAGACTCTTGGAAAAATTGGATGTGTTGAGGAGGTCTGTCCCGAATATCTTGAAGTAAAAATGCAAAAACCTGAAGGGCCAGCTATAGAGGGTGCCGATGTGAAAATTGGAGAATTTATTTTAACATTAAAGGAATTTATGAAATAAAATAGCTAACAGTAGTTTTATTACTTAGAGGCCCTCCACTAACAATTAAATTTAAAATCTCTATTCTTATTTTTTAATTTTATGATATTAATTACTTTATAAAAAAATCAAAGATTAAGAACATCTTTCATTTCGAAAATTTTATTTTCTTTTTGTTTCGCAATAAATTTTATTGCTCGTATTGCTCCCGTAGCAAAACAATTTCTATTTATTGCAGTGTGCTTTAGTTCGATATATTCGCCAGAACCAGCATATAATATTTTATGTTCTCCAACGATATCACCAGCACGTATACAGTGAATCCCTATTTCACTTTTAGCGCCTCTTTCTCTTAATTCTTTACCCCTTGTTCGTCCATATTTAGTTATATCCTCCTTTTTTACTTCTAACGCTTCACAAATGGTGTCAAGTATTTTAAGAGATGTCCCGCTGAAGTTATCTTGTTTTCGATTATGATGGGTTTCAATAATCTCGATGTCCCAATCGTTTAAATATTCAGTTAAAATTGCTGCCATTTTGAATAAAATGTTTACACCCGTTGCCATATTAGGCGAAATCACTGCTGGAGCATTTTTTATTTTTACAAGGTTTTCGAATTCATCGAGAAAATCTTGGGTCATTGCTGTTGTTCCAATTACGCATTTAATTCCATTTTCAACGCAGGTTTTGCAATTTTTTTCTGTTGCTTTTGCCACAGTAAAATCTACAGCGACATCAGGCTTAGTTTCGTCTATAACGTTTTGAAGATAATTAACATCACTAATTTTGATTTTATTCCTATCTTTTACTGCTAGGAGCCCTCCTAATTCTTCATCGATATTGTTTACATCGCAAGCGGCAACTACTTCAATTTCTTCATCCTTTAACGCTAATTCACTAATGAGTTTCCCCATTATACCCGTAGGACCTAAAATTATTAATTTTATCGTTTTATTCCACCTTAAATCAAGCCTTTCTAAATTAAATTTAAATTTTTTAATACTATTTTAATTTTTTCTTGATTGTCTACTAACGGAGGTGTTAGTGGCAACCTCATCCTTTTATTCATTATTCCCATTAATTCCGCAGCGTGCTTTACTGGACCAGGATTAGTTTCAACAAATAATACCTTAAAAAGATCGTATAGTTCGAACTGTTTTTCTTTAGCTTTTTGCCAATTTCCTTTAAGCATAGTTTTTGTGAATTCAATCATCTTGGCAGGAATAATATTTGCAGCAACGCTTACAACGCCTTTACCGCCTAGAGCCATTATGTGGAATGTCATTCCATCATCACCACTAAGAACTATGAAATCTTCTGGAGTAGTTTTAATAATTTTTGTAATTTGATCTATATTTCCACTGGCACATTTGATTCCAACAATATTATCTTTAGAGTAAGCTAATTTGGATACAGTTTCAGGTTCTAAATTTCGCCCAGTTCGACTAGGTACGTTATATAATATTATCGGTAAAGATATTGAATCGGCTATTGCTGAGAAATGATCTACTAAAGAATGTTGGGCCGGTCTATTATAATATGGAACGACGAGCAATACACCATCAGCCCCTGCTTTTTCGGCGTATTGACAGAGCGATATTGACTCTTGAGTAGAATTACTTCCTGTCCCTGCTAATACAAAAGGGTCTTTTCCGCTTTTTTTTGCTTCATCAACCGTGATATCTATTGCGTAATGATGCTCGTTATGAGACAGCGTTGCCGATTCGCCCGTAGTACCCATGGTTAAAGGCTGACAGCCGTTATCGATTTGAAATCTAATAAATTCGCGATATTTTTCTTCGTCTATAGAAAAATCCTCATTAAAGGGCGTTATCATCGCAGTAATTACATT
>JAUWHC010000352.1 GCA_030606095.1 Promethearchaeota archaeon
CCCATTGAAACTGCTGTGAATTTAAAGATTTTATCTAAAGCTATTATAGATTCATTAACGCATTGCTTTACGGGATCTTCTAAATCAACCGGGATTTGTTCGCAATCTAAAATAGGAGCCCCCATATCGATCTTTACGGATTTTATTTTATCATCAATTACATTGAGATTTGCAACTACAATTCCTTTGAGCGTTTCAATTTCAATTTCGTCTTTTTTGCAAATGTCGTTCTCGTAAACGTATTTAGCAAAACATCGAACGCCATTACCACACATTGAAGGTTCTGAGCCATTTTTATTGAAAATTCGCATTTTAATATCCGCTATATCTGAATTGCAAACGAAGATTAAACCATCTGCTCCGATTGAGAAATGAGGTCTGCACAATTTTTTAGCTAAATCTGATTTTTTATCTTCTGGAATTTTCCATTTTAAATCATTTATAAGAATATAATCGTTCCCTAATCCATGTTGCTTTTCAAAATCCAAGTTTTCAAAAATAAATTTATCCATTTTGACTATGCCTACAGTTATTTTAAAATTTTGACTCTATATTTATAAATTAATTAAACCTTTATTGAAAAAAATTTCGATTAAGAAAAATACAATGGCAATTTTTAATAATTCAATGTTTTAAATTAACAATTGACAATACGACTTAGATTTATAATTCAATAAAACTTAAGTTAATATAAACGTTATATCAAACTTAAAATTAGTATGAATACGGAATTATGAAACGAAAATTTCTCGCTTTTGCTGTTTTTACTTTATTCATTTTAATACCGCCCGTTAATGTTTCTGGATTCGACCACATAGATAACATTAACGATGGAATTTCTGTATTTTTCCTAACTCATTTAAATAATCAAACAACTATTGAAATTAATGTAACTCATACTGGGGATGGAAATTTTGCACTATTTCTATTTGATAAGCGCCCCACTGAATCATTTATAAACCTTGATAAAAGCCTTAACCCGAAAATTTATGATTTTGCGATAAATTATAGCTTAGACGATAACCCTTACATCAATTACACCGCATTAGAGAAAAAAATTTACTACATCCAACTTATTTTAATCGAAAACGGTCCCGATACCTTTTTTTTCCATTGTAATTTGGGCAGCTTAACTCGATATTACATTCCAATTATTTCAGGATATAACGTTAGCTTCCTAATTATCTCGTTAGTTCTTGTGTTTGGAATAATCTTGTATAGAGGAAAAAAAAAAATAATAAAGAAAATTTAACTTAGTTACAAAGTTAGAAATATTTAGTAGTACTACGATGATTTGGACGAATAGTACTGATTTAGAAAAAGATTAAAGAGCAAAATAACCTATAAGTGCTTAATATGGATGATATAAAAGAAATTATTGACGAATTGGGAATTATTTCGCTAGAGACTAACATGAAAATTGCTGGGTTCGCAGTTGTATCTGATTCGGAAAAGGTAGTTTTCCAGACGGATAATTGGGATCTAACCAATCAAACGAACATGATATTGAACGTCATTAAAGGAGACCGCTCGTTTGTTTTAAACGATGTAGATTTTTCGGTTGTTGAAACTACTACTGAAGGAATTGTTGGAACCGCCGATAATGGGATGGGGCACGTAATATTCACTCCTTTTCAAGGAGGCGTGCTTGTATCATATGCCATGCCTCGAGCAGATCCCCCCAGAATTTCGTCTTTTCTTAAAACTTTTGCGATGAGATTGAATGGGAAGGTTTAATATTTGAAGTTATATTCTAACAAGGATAAATTTTTTTAAAATTTAAAAATAAAATTATAAAATTATTTAATTTCCATTCCAACCGGCTAACCTAGCAAATAAATTCCACGCAGCGTAAGCTTTTAAATTTCCATTTAAAGGTTGAGTGTGAGCAGGTGAACACTGGTACCATTCTCCTCCATCTGATTCTGTATTAACGCCATCATGAGTAGATTGCCATTCTAATGCCCAATTCCCCCCATCATAACTGCAATCATCATCAACATTCTTATCTCCAAAATAATTATCATCGGGATCATATTTCTCAATATCTGCAAAATCGTATAGAGTTCTATTGTATTGAATGCAATGATTTCGAATTTCTTGGTTCTGGTCGTAAGTTGTTCCACCATCGCCGTCGCCGTTAACATGCCCGGTCATAAACACAAAAGTAACTTTTGTTTCATTAGTTCTCCCTTTAGAACCCCCTGGGGCATACACAGAAATTAAGGCTTCCATATTGGAAAGATATGTAGAAATTGGATGTCCATTTATCTGACACCAAGACCAAATAACTACATTTGTACCCGGATTAGCAGGATTATCCAAATATTCTTCTGTAGCTTGTCGCCATGCGTTATCGTTTGGATTTCCAAGGTCATGGGCGGTAGTAGCGGTTAATGATCCTCCAAAACCACCGCTAAAATCGTTAAACTCAAGCTTAGCGTCATTACCGCCCCCATCTGAACCATAACTATAGAAATCACCACGGGCCATGAACGCTTCCATGTTAGCCATGCCTCCTGATGTTAATTGACTCCCATGAGATGTATGTCCATAGGCAATATTAAGCGTCTTTTTTGCCTCCAATATCCATTCATCTGGAATACTTTTTAAATCTTCCAAATGAGCGCAAGTATGATCAATTATTATAGGACCAGATGATGACGGAGGTTGGATATCGTCATTACCGTTAAAGAAATTTCCTAATATTAATATATATGCTATAACGCTACTTCCGAATAAAATACCTATTATAATAAGACCTATATATGTTTTCTTCAATTCTCATCAACTTAATTTAATCTAAAATGAAAATTTTATATTAATAAACATGAAAAACCGCATATTTAAACTTAAACGAATTTGAGCGTTAAAAAGAATATATTAAAGAAATTTTATTTTATAAAGAAATAATAATAGAGAGAACTTTAGTCAAATTTAGTAAATGTTTATTAAAATTTTAATATGGGCTTAAAGGAAGTCTATAATCTCTTTTTTTACCAAACCAATTACCAATAAAACCGCCAATAGTGAGGAACCCTATTATAATACCTATTTGTAACCAAGAACCAAAAGGTTTGATACTCACTATAAATTGACCAAAATTAGTTATTCCACAAATTAAAGCATATAACATGGATAATCCAAATCCGATTGGAGTGATTCCAAAAAAAATGTAGACCAATTTATTAACTTTTATTGACGGTCTTACGCGGATATAATAGGCAAAACCCAAGGCTAATGAAAATATAATTTCAAGAATAATAATGTGTATCAATTCTCCATGTAAGAAAAAATAACTAAAAACTCCCGAACCGACCATCGAAATAGCGGTTAATATCCATAACGGTTTCCACCATTTAGGTTTTGAAGGTTTTTGACCATTTTCGTTTGGTAATTTTTCATCGTTTTTTTCATTCATTTTTGTCAATTAAGAACAATGTTAATTATTCTTTTAAATATAACGCTTCTCCTCCAATATTGGA
>JAUWHC010000066.1 GCA_030606095.1 Promethearchaeota archaeon
TTTATTCCAGCTTCAAATGGAAATATTAGCTCTTTAGATTTAAGTTTTTCATTCCATCTAATAGGACCTGAATTATTAATGCTTTCTATTATAAGTACATTGAATTTATTCTGGACCTTAAAACCTTCTTTATTTTCTTCAGTCTCACGACCAAAAGTTATGCCTCCTAATGGAGGCTCTCCAATTATGTAACTAATGGAATATTTTAATAAGAAAAAGCTTTTATCGTAAATTAAATCAAAAGGGATGGTCATATCGTCTAAAATAAAATAGATTTCCGGAGTAAAATTTAAAGACTTTATCTCAAATTGTTTAAAAAAAGTTCTTATTTTATTAGGAAGAAAAATATATAACAATCGACCAAATTCATTTAATGTAAAATTATACTTTTTTTCTGGGTTATCAGAGAAGATATCGTTGTAAATGTCAAGAATATGAGTATCATTCCAATATTCGTCAAAAATTTTTCCTTCAACTATCTTATTTTCTTGAGAAATCATTCGAATAGATATTAAACCTTCAAAATTTATCCTAAATATCATTTGCTTTATTATAAAGCCTTCTTCAAGTTCTATAAAAAATAGATCGCCTTCTCCAAATGAATAGATATCTCTCTTAAATATTTCTGTTTCGTTATACAGTAGAAGTGGATCGGTAATCAACGCTCTCAAATTTTTTTCTAAGTAAGGTAATATTTTTTGAGCGAGATTAAAATTATTTTCCTCATATAACGCACGATAGAACATCATTCTCCAGAAATCTCTCTGCTCTAACGAGAAGAAAATTGACTTAAATTGCCATAAGTAATTACAAGTGTAAAAATAATGATATAATTGAGCATTATTTTGAGGAATTTTTAGATGAGTGTTTAATTTTTCAAGAGATTGTAATAGATATTTTTTCTCTTTCATTTCTACGAATTTTTTAGAAGCTTCAACCCATAATTCAATTAAAATATTATCATATCCAAGATCCGTTTGATACATAAACAGATCTTCCAAGAAATCATAAATATCGAAAGCTATTTCAAATCTATTCCTTGAAATTGCGAAACTTATGAATTTCCTAATATATGTAACTGCGTCACCGTAGGATTGAAATTCGTGAATTTTTGAAAATAGATTTTTAATGATAATGATTATCCAGGTGTATTCTCCAATGTCGTTTAAATAATAGATTAAATCCTCCAACTCTACTAAAATAGTATTAAAATTTCTTTCATTTATTGAGATTTTGCTTAAATTACTAAATTCATTTTTTAAATATCCTGGAATCCGATTTACTAAAATTTTATTCATATATTTCACAAAATCCTCGGATTTATCTATGAGATGATAATTTATATTAACATTTTCTATAAAAATATAAAGAAACAAAGCTCTTTTCCCAGGTTCTAGTTTAAATATTGCTCTACCTAAAACTTCCATACTTAAATGAAAATATTCTTGTGGGATAACGGATTTTCTTAAATACATTAAAACTATTTGTAATTCAATCAGTTTAATATACTCATTCCTTTCAGACACTTTAACGCAGAAAGAGTTTATGAATTCAGTTATTCCTGTTTGAGATAACTCGTCCATTGTAATAAACGATTTCAATAGGTTGGTAACAAAATTATTGAAAAGATAGAAGTCGTCTAATTTTGATAAAAACGAGAAAAATCTTTTGTAAGCGTCTATATATCTAACAACATCTACTCTGGCCCCCTCATCAGTTTTGCGTGTCAAGGAATTGATGTATATCCACCAAGAATTTGATATTATCATAGTTAATTGGTGTTTTTTCTGGATATCGAGCCAATCAGTTTTTTCTATCTCAAAATATAAATCAGTTAATAAGCGATCAGCCCATAAATGATTAGCTGATTGCAATAATCTTCTTCCTTGTATTATTCTTTGTTGAAAATCTTTTAAGAAATTTGTTTTTAATTTTAAGTTAATAGACATTGAAACCATTCATGCTAATTTTTTTAATTGATATTTTGAGAGCTCGTTTGATCTTCTTGTTTTTGATTAGAATCTTGAAGATTCGGGTTATTTAACCATCCCTTTTTTAATTGATTTTTTGAATAAAGAACTGAAGCCCCTATCCAACCCATATTTTCCCTTCCTGAGGCTGCCACCACTTTGATTTTATTTTTTAGTTTTTCCGAGAAGTATTTCTGCAATTCTATTTTTAATCTTTCACTCAAACCAGGTATCAAGCTACCTCCTCCCGAAAGAATAACATTAGAAAGAAGTCCTTCCCAATTTTCTCTATCCCATGTCTTTATTACTTTAGAAATAGCTTCAGCTAAACCAATATAATCGACATGAATGATCTTCGGATTAAATAAAGGTTCTGAAAGTAAAAACCGTTCTGAGTTTAATTTTAGCTTAGTACCATCTGGTAAATCTACTATCCGATCGTATTTGGTTAATCCTTCTTTTACTCTTTTTTTTTCTCCCGTAGGATCTAATATACATAAAGACAATCGTTCTTTAATCTCTTTTGCGATTGTCATATCAAGATAAATATTTTTGTTAGAACCGATTTTACTTAAAATTAAATTAAGAAGATAGCTAGTTAAATCTTTTCCGGTAATCGGAAACATATCGCGCGCCATTATATTCGTAAATCCATGAAAGATTGTGGAGATATATGTATTAGATTCTCCGATATTAACGATTACGCCACTAGATTTCTGTAAAGTGGATAAAATTGCCTGACTCTCCGATAAAAATAGAAGATAAGGGAAATTCAACAAGTTGAAGTAAATTTCTTGAAGCTTTGTTTTTTCTAACTCTGATTTGTAAAATGGAGTAATAATTATTATTGGTTGTTTAAACCGTAGCTCTTCTGATATATCTAATTGTTGGTAATAATGATAAAAAAACTTTAGAAGAATGTTATAGTTATTTTCTTTTCTAAATTCGTGTATTTTTAAAATGTTCTTATATTTTAAGGCATCATGTCCTACTAAATGGGCTTGATTATTCGTATCTAAAAAAATATCTTCTAACCCATTAATCACGTCAGACTCGAATAAGTAATCAGTAATATCGACATAAACACTCGGAGCAATAATGTCTGGAAAATCGTTTCCACCCCATCCCATCCTAAAATTATTGCAACCTATATCGAGAATTATTGGAAGTAATTGATCGTTATCGGTATCTGACATAATTTTTTTTTAAATTGTTTAATATCAAAATGCTCTTAAGTAGAACCTTTATGAGAAACTTTGTTGTTGATGGATGTATTCATCCGATAATTTCTTTAATTGATATTCCTTCACTTGCAATTCTAGTAACCCTAAAACCATTTTAAATTCACCAGACATAGATTCAATGTCTACACCTGCAATCTTTTCAACTTCCTCGCGTTTTACCTTAAATTGTTCCAAATTGTATCGAATTTTATCAAATAAGTTATTTATCGTTGTAGATAAGTCTTCGGTGTTTTTCTTAGTTATCTTCCTCATTTTTCTAAGTATTGAAAGGATTGAAGATATAGAATTCTCCCATTGGTTATAACGATCTACATAACTCGCAAATATATCTTCAAAAAAATCAGCTAACTTAAGGTAAATATCGTCTTTCTTAGAGAATGAGGGCGTTTTAATGGTGCTAGGGGTAGTGGTAGGAACTTCCACCGTCGATTTTTCTTTTTCTTCAGAAACTTTTGGAAGAGGCTCTCTCTTTTGAAGAGGCTTTCTCTCGGTAAGTGGAACTTCTTCTATCATGTAATCTTCTGCTATTTTCTTCTTGATTTCATAAGAAAGCTGAGGTGAAATTTTTTCTTCTTCTTTTGGAGAAATAAACCCTTTATCTTCAGTGAAAGTTTTAAGCAATCCTTGCAAGGTTGATTCTGTCTTTTTCGACGATTTTAAAATGTTATCTAAAGTGTAGTGAGGAACTTTCTCTACTATTTTTTTCTTTTCTTTCTTCTTTTTTTTAGCCATAAGACTTAAACATCAACTTTATAATTCTGAGATATATATTATTCCAAAGATAGAAATTCTACTTTAAGAGCTTCTCCTTTTTCTTTCAAAATCTTTTCGAGTTCTTCTAAAGTAAGACTTGGACTTTCTGATATTACAGTCCACACAGCCGTTTTGTCTTTTTCAACGATAACGGCTTCACTATACATCATACTTAGTTTTAAATCTCCGAAAGTGGTTGCTAATTTTGCTAAAGCTCCAGGTGTATCTCCCATTGTAATTCTTAATTTTATAAGATTACTCTCATCCCGTAAACCAATTGGAGATATTTTTATTTCTTTAGCTTCAGAGTCACTAACCATCATTAATTGCGAATTTGTGGTAATTCCTAAGGACTTTCTTACGATCTGTGGAATAACTATTCTACCTCGTTCGTCTATTGTAAGAATTTTAACTTCTTTCATTGGTTTGACACAAATTACGTATTTTACTTATAGTAAATATTAAATTGTAAGTATAAAAATTTTATAGAAAGTGAACAAAGAGAAAAAGGAATTAAAAATAAAATAGTAATTTTCTTAGTATTATCACTCATCTTAGATTCATTTGGAAAGCCTATTTAATTAGACTTTAATGATATAATACTAAAAAAATAAAAATGATTTCTTTTCAATTATTCTTTATGAGCTTTCATCTTTATGGTTAGATCTCGAGCACGTTTTGAGTACCAAATTAATAATTCTCCCGCATCTGCTGGTTCGAAATATTCGCCACCACATAAATGGGATGCACGCGTCATTAACTCCCGATCTGGGTTCCCTAAACCGACGATATATAATATAACATTAGGCATCTCGGCGAATAGCTTTATTGATTTTAGGAAACTTTCAGGGTCCGTAGGTACCCCATCGGTTAACAACACAATCATAGTAGGCTGCGGATTACCTAGACTCATTTTATCGAATTCGATTAAAACTTGGTGAGCTTTTACCATTGCGCTTGACATATTAGTCGCTTGGCCATACGAGTTTCCTATACGATCTACCACCATCCTTGCCGCATCCTCTAAAACTCCTTTCTTTCCGCTTGCTGAGTCCATATAGAAACTATTACCGAAGGGGAGCAATTGAGCTTCATCTGCAAATCGAATTATTGACACCTTTTCACCAAAACCGCGTCCAACTTTCTCACTTAAGAAGAGAACTGCTGCGAAGGCTGCAGAAATTCTTCGGGGGATGTTAGTTCCCGGCTTAAAGTGCTTTAAAAAATCTTGAATTTCTCGCGATTCCATTGCTGCTTTAATCCCTTCGATTGCGGGGGCGATGTTAGACACTTCAACATCTCTGGCCATCATACTTCTACTAATATCAATGATTAATATGGCATTGAATGGAACTAAGCCTGTAGGACTCAAATTTATTGCGGTACTTTCAGTTACTTGCGCTAATATGTCGCCTGTTAAATCTGGGGTAGTTGTAAGAATTGAGCACGCTATATTTACTGCGTTCCATCTTAATTTTATTCCTTTAAAGATTATGTAATTAGCTAACCAACCTTTTAGTGAGTCAACATTCTGCCGGGCGGTGCTAATAATCTCCCACATATTTTCGCCCGAGATTGGCGAAATTCCAAGCGAGACGTTTTGTAATGGTATTATTGGTCGAACATTTTTGGACACTTTAACTTCAAAACTTCCTATTCCAGAAGCTTCTAGAATTTCACTATCGATAATGATGGTGTTATCTGGTACAGATTCTAGAATTTCTACTTTCCCGGCTCCAATTGCCCCTGTAAGCTCGTCCTCAAAGGCAAGTACGTTATCTTGTACAAGTGAAAGCGTGTGCTGCGTTCTAGGGCTTACTAGCGCGTATCCCATTAAGTTCGGTTGTGATTGTACTTCTAACATAATTTGAGATGCTTTTTGAACGGGAGGTTCGGTGGAATACACTACAATCTGTTGGGATTGAATATTTGTGTCTTCTTTAGTATCTCTACTCATTCTAATTTCTGTATGACCGATCATTGTAAGATCAATCCTGGCAGAACCCATAACGCGTGTAAGTGGATCTTCCCATGCTATTAACATACCTTGCCCAAGACCTAATTGTTGGATAACTGTACTATTAAGCTGAACTCTCCCACCTTCAATAGTATTATCTACAGTTGGAGTTAATACAATACCATTTTTTTGGCTTCTTAATATATTAATATCAATTCTATTGGAGTAAGGATCAACAGGAGCAGCGGTTTCACCAAATTCTTGTTCAGGAGTTGGGAGTGGGGCTTGACCTGGGATAGGTTGAGGTATCTGAGGTGGCTGAACTTGTGGTATGGGTGTCGGTGACGGCGGGGTTAATTGGGGTGATGGTGCTAAAGTTGGTTGAGGTGGTGGTGTAGGGACTGGTTGTTGAACTGGGAGTGGTATGTGACCAGCAACAGGTTGAGGTGGTGGTGTGGGGCCTGGTTGTTGAGTTGGAAGTGGTATGTGACCGGGAACAGGATGAGGTTCTGATGGTGGGGGTGATTGAGGGATTAACGCATCAATCGGTTGAGGTGTAGGTCTAGAAGGCGTCAATTGAGGAGGTCTAGTCGGTAATGGCGTTAATCTGGGTTCAGAGGTTGAAGGAGGAGGTACTACTGGTTGAGAGGGTACTACTGGTTTTTGAATTGGGACTTTCGGAATTTGTAATTTAGGAGTAATTAAACCCGTGCTACTAGTTGGTCGGATAATTAATTCAACTCCGGTAAACTCGAGGGCATCTACAATGTTTTTTGAAACTTGACCCGCAAAATCTAATACCATATTTGAAATCTCGATAACCGCTGTTGTCTTTTTGCTATTATCTGGATTTTCAATTTCAACTGAAGCTCCATTCTTAATTCCTAATTTATTTGCATTTTCTTGACAAATAACTACTTTACCTGTGGTACTTTCGTTAATATCTACAAAAATCTTAATTTCAGACATGACCATCAATATTTTTTTTTTTAAAAGTATATAAATATATGTCAGAGTTAATCTATTAAAAAATTCGCATAATATCTTCTAATTATAAATTTTTTAATTATGAAATGATATGTTTAAGGATATCTTTTTGCAATTTCTCCCGAGTAGTAGCGGAACACAGTTACGATCTTCCCCAAATCTTCAATTTTTCTGCTTGCTCCCATTAGGAAAAACCTACCTGCTCCACTTAAAATTATAAACGATTTCTCTCCTCTCAAAACCACTTCTAACAAATTGTTATACCCTAATGATTGTATTGCATCATAACCACTTTGCATTACTACAGCACTTAAACTTGAAAATAAATCGGGGTCCACATCGTATTCTGGGATGCAAGAAAAAGCAAGGCGTAAACCATCACGGGTCGCTAAGGCAAGGGCTTCTAATTCAGTGTGCTCGGTAATATTACCAAGAAATTTTGATAAACTATGTGCTTGATCTTGGGTTAAATCGCTCATTTGAATAATCTCTGGCTTTTAATTGATCTTATTATTATTCTTTATTTAATATAAAATAAAAGTTCCGAACTTAAAAATTTATATTAAACAATTATAGGTTAAATTGTTTTAAAGTTTAATTAAAACTAACTAAAAAATTAAATAAAAGAATATGGTTAAAGTAAAGTTCTATGTGCCTTCGAGCTGACTTTTTATCTGGTTTTTTAAAATTTCTTTCTTAGATTTATACTCTACTTTAACATCCATAGGTCCACTTGTGCGTTTAAGAAATTCTATTGCTAATATCTTTCCATTCTCTGATAGAATTCTTGGAGAATAATCCTCGGCAAAAAATACTCCTTCTGGAATGGCTCCAACCTTTGAAATCTCTTTTGATACTTGTTTTTCGCCTAAAAATGTTTGAACTTTTTCGACTACTGAGTATGCGTGATTCCCGATAATTATTAATTCTCTTTCAAATCCATCAGGTATTTTGATTGCTTCTAATTTTTGCATAATTTCGTTAAAATCCACGTGTGTTTCGTCTTGCATTAACGTAGAAAATGAAGCCTCACCAGTATACAAAGGTCCTGTGTTCTGAGTTGCTCTATCTCTGGATCCGGCTATATTCATTCCCGCTGCAGGTTCAGGGGTCCCAAATACATTTTTCTCTCTTAAAGGATGCACTGCTGGACCAGTTCTAGCTACTGGTCTTTCTTCTGCTTTAATCGCCTTGGCAATACCTCCTTCGGTCTTCCCACCAATTAACTTTATAAAATCTGAGTCTTCTTCTCCCTCATCGAGAGGAACAACCCCAAAATGCATACCTACCTGACCGCGTATATCTTGGCTGCGTTTTGCACCTATAAATTTCGACCTAACATTACTCTCAATACCTTTCCACAAGTAAACCTTACGGTATTCGTCAGAAACTATTACATAACACTCTTCCGTTTTTAGAATATCTTTTATAGAGCCTTCTGTTTTGTTTTCTTCTGTGTTCCCATCTGGTAGAATCTTGAAAACTTGTGTTCCCATCCCAATATACTCTCAACCAACTAATTTTCTGTCCTATAATAAGGACAATAATAATATACTATAATAATAAATTAGGTGTTAATAAACTTTTATTAAAAAATAATTTGAAGAAAACAAGCTATATAACCTTATATAGTTGTCATCTGATAAAGAAATTTTAATAATTTTATAGATTCAAAATTCCTTTATTAATGTTATTTATCATATCCATTGCCGTAAATCGAGGTCCTATCGTTTTCTTACAAAATTCTCCTATATAACCATTCAAAAAAGCGGCAGAACATGCAGATTGGAACGGACTATTTCTTATAGTTAAAAGGCTAGCGCACAATCCCGCTAGCACGTCGCCAGTTCCGCCAATGGACATTTCTGGGCAGCCAGTTCTATTTATTTTTAGTTTTTTTCCGTTGCTAATGTAATCATATGGTCCTTTTACCAATAGTGTAACGCCAAGTTTTTTAGCTAAGTTAAATATCTCGGTTCCCCTCCGTTCTATTTCGTCATAAGGTGGTAATTCAATACCCGTCATAATTTTCAATTCTCCTTCGTGAGGTGTTAAAATCACATTTTTTCCCTTTATTAAATCGAGATGGTTTTTGATTAATTTTAAAGCATCTGCGTCTATAACAATTGATTTATCCTTATTTTTAATTTGTTCTAATATTTTAATTAAGAGTTCCTCGCTTGCGTTTTCAGTTCCTAATCCTGGACCAATAATTATTGTATTTGCCCAATCACCTAACCCTAAAATTTCGTCTAAAGCTTTTGTAGTTAACCAATCTCCTGGACTTGTCCTTACTATCATGTTTGGAGAAAAACTTCTTATTACATTTCCAACGACTTCAGGAACGTAAGTTATAACTAAATCGCATCCAAAACGAATGCTTGATAACGAAGCGTAAGCAGGCGCTCCAGAATAATCCTTTGAGCCACCAATAACTAAAACTCTTCCGAATCCTCCCTTGTGGTTATCAACTTTTCTTGATTTTAATGTTGGGGCTAAATCGCCTTTTCCAACAAAAATAGTTGCTTCTTGTGGAATCCCAATAGATTTTACTGCTATTTGATATTTTCCAGTTTTCATGCCTTTTTTAATTCTATGGAATGTTATTACTAAATCCGTATTAACTGCTTTATCAGGAACTTTTCCCGTATCGGGATTCATTCCGGAAGGCACATCAATAGAGGCAATTTTAATACGCTCTCTTTCTTTTTCCCGTATATTATTTATGAGGTCAATTGTTGATGATATTGGTTCTCTAATGTCTCCTTTTATTCCCGTACCGAGTAATCCATCTATAATTAACTTATATCTTTGATCTTTTTCAATAATAGATTCAATCTTTTTTACATCCGTAGAATCCTTAATAAATTCTATTTTAATCGAGTAAGTTAAATTGTTACGTATTATACTCCAATTGAGTTGAGCTTC
>JAUWHC010000332.1 GCA_030606095.1 Promethearchaeota archaeon
ATACGCGTTTAATGGTGTTTTAAATTAAAATTTGTATATAAACTAAATTATGATGATTTTAATATTTTTGTTATTTTATTTTGACATGTTTAATTATTTCTTCGGTTTTTTCTTAAATTTTAAATAAACTGCGTCGTCTAAAAGACCCCCTATCTTTTCTGCAATTTCTTTAGCTATTTCGTATCTCTCTCCATCAAGCATTTTATCAATTTCAATAGAATTTGGAGCATGGCCCAATCTTTCGGATAAAATTCTATCTATAAAAGCAGAAACATCAGTTTTAATTCTATCATAACTAGGTAAATTCATATTTACCATCTGAGATTTAATTTTTTCTACAGCAAAATGAAAAAATTCACAAAATCTATTAAAGCAGCTACCTTCTAATCCGCTATGTATTTTAATCTGTTCAGTTGCGATTTTAGTATCTTTTTTTTGCCAATAGAATTGACGGGGGTTCATACCAGGACGATTTATACCCATTAAAGTAGATGTTATTTTCCGTTCAATCCAATTAAGAGTGTTTTCTTCTCGTTTTTTACGAATTTCAATTTTCTTATCTATCTCTATTTTCTTTTCAGCTTCTGTGGCAATATCAACTTTTTCTTTCTCTACTTCTTCAAAACTTTCAAATCTTTTGATTAAATCGTAGGCGATACAATATGAAATGGGAGATATTAAATCGGCTTTTAATTTTAAAGGTAAGATTTCTTTGTAGATATAACTATCTTCATTTTTCAATTCAAAAATGCTTTCCTTTAATGATGTATTAGTTAAACGTGATAATATAAAACCATTTACAAGAAAAACTTGATTATTAGCATTAAAAACAACAACTAATTCATTTTGTCTTTTTATTAAGCGTTCGATGCTTAATTCTTCTAATTTTATTTGAGCCCAATCTTCAATATCTATAGTTTTTCCTGCTCGTTTTAACGCTGAAGTAAATAGCGCTTTATCGTTTGATACGATGCCATACAATTCAATGATCCGACTTAGTTGTCTTAAAATTTTAGATAAAATGAAGTAAAATAGATCTTTCACTAAATTATTCAAAATCTTATCAAAATCATTAAGAAGAATTATTTGGGAATAATTGCTCAAACCTAAATCTTGGAAAAAGTTTTTGTCGATAATTTGCTTTTTTCTTACGAATTCTCTTAAATCATTAATTGAAAAGTTTAATATCTTCTCTAAAATTTTCCATAACTCTTCAAGTTCAACATCATTTCTATAAAGAATTTTTAACAGGTTAAATTCTGTAAAATTCCCAAATTTTGTAATTATGTTTTCAAGAAAGGGAAATTTAAGATTACATAATGTTTTTTTTGCTAAATTAATCAAATTTTTCTTTTTATCATTTAAAGCGATTAAATCTTGCTCTTTAATGTTATATCTAATCATATTTTTCTTTACATTTTCAACTAACTCATAATCGACATTAATTAAATGTAAAGTATCTTTAATTCCTCTTTTGTTGATTAAAAAAATAATATCTTCAAAACTAGATTCATATAAACTTTGAAGAAAATAAACAAAATCGTTTGGATTTGTCTTTAATTGCTTTATTAATTCAGATTTTAATTCTGAAAGGATTTTCTCCTCAAATTGTTCGTAATTAATATTTTCTTTGAAAGCACTCTCAATAGACCTTATAATTCTCTTTTTTACATTATTTCCTTCTAAGTAAGTTCTTAATCCAGGAACTGAAACTGGAAACTTATTAAATTCATACTCCAATATTTTTTTTTTAATCATTCTTATGGGCATTGTCTGAACTTGTAACTCCTTGTATGATTTGAATTCAAATTGCTTTTGCATCCTTTCGATCAAGCGATTCAATGTAGATACTTCAATATATTTATCCTCTTTATCCTCTCTTTCTAATTTTTTTTCCATCTCAATCGATATACCTTTAAATGCCGCGCTTTCCTCTAAGATTTCTTTTTTTATAATATCATTAAGCCCAATTATATCTCCAATAAAATCGTAAAAATAAAAGGATGGGAATTTTGAGATAATATTTAACAGTTCTCGTTCAATTTGGATTTCTATATCATTTATTTTTTTCACTCTCTGAGTCTGTTGAAGATTACCTGTTCTTTCTTTAATTAAAAGAGTCAGAAACAAATTCTCTAAATCAATTATATTGTTAAATATATTTCCTTCCAATTCAAATGATGTTTTTAATAAAGAATCAACTTCCTCTATCAAAATTTTTTTTTCTTTTAATTCTAGTTCTTTAGTTGAATCGAAAGTAAATTTGTTTAACTCCAACGATTCTTGCACTTTTATACCCATATAATGGTACAAATGTACTGCCGCCGTAGCAATTAGTAGTGAGCGCAATGTAGGGGACGTGTGAATCAATGCAAAAATCTTCTTTTTATCGGCCTCTCGCTTCAAGTGTGAAATCATCAGATCAATCGTCTGAAAAAACCTATAGGTGCTTTCTACAGCAGTTGTTTTTCGCTTTACTCCACTTATCATAAATCTTTTATCCATTCTCGATATACTTCCTTAAAATTATCTGCGATATCATATTTGGCTTTTTTATACCAATATTTAAAATTAAAAGTGTGATATAAATCAGCATTAAATAATTCTTTTTCTTCACTTGTTAATTCTTGCTTTAAAATCAAGGATACAGGCCTTGGTATTAACTTCGAAAAATACTTCAGTTTTCTCTCTTTTATGTAATTATAGAACGGCTCTGCCCCGTCAATGCTGAAATATTCAATAGGAATTATTTTTTCTCGATCAATATTTAATAAATTAATTTCCTTTTCAACTTTATTTTGAATGTATTTTGGAAATTCTGTCTTTATATCAATGCAAAACTCAAAATATTTATAAAAATCTATTAAATGTTCTTTCTCCCTCTCATCTGAGACGGTTAATATATATTTATCTAACAACTTGAGAAAACTTTCTGGTTCTTGCTCTTTTGATTCCCTTTCTTCAAGATATCTTATGAAATCAAATACGGTCTCATCTAAAGACCAATTTCTTTTTTCTTCTATTTTAAAGAATTTTTTAGCGTAATCTTTTATCCATTCTAATACATAAGTTTTCCAGGCTAAATCAATCCCACCAACTCTCTTTTCTAAGAATCGATGAAATCTATTCGTAAAAGTTACTGGGTCTGTTATTTCAACATCTGGTTCTTCTTTTAAAAACCGATTTATCGTAGTGTATCTCAGAATATAATTCAATAAATATTTTAGTTCGTTAGAATATCGCTCAAATTTAATTATATGTGATTTTATTATGTTCGAGTCTTTTTCCATTTGAATTTCTGCAAAGGCAATTAAATCACTTATATGTAAATTAATCTCTTCAAAGAACGATTTAATATTCCCATTTACCATTTTTTTAAATTCTCTTGCTAAAGAATCTTCATTGAATTTATCTATTTTTGACAATACGCTTGGACTTATTTCTATTTGGCTTATTAAATATTGTTCAAACTTAGTTAATATATTTTGACCTAAAGTTTTCGAAGGTTTCTGTTCTTTATCGAATTTTTCGTTTAAATTACCAATAAAATAATAAGTCAAGGTTTTTAGTCTACGCCTCGAAAGATATTGAGGAAACGACTCTCTTATTAACATAAAACTATTCTTAATAACTTCAGCAAAATAATTGATTACAGAGCTTAATTCTATAGCTCTAAATCTTTCTCCTCTAC